>JBBQEE010000008.1:0-15817 GCA_038320375.1 Candidatus Nanopelagicales bacterium | reverse complement strand
GTGCAGATTGTCAATAGCGACGGAACTGTGCAGGTAGCTACCGCGGTTGCGAAAACTGAAAATGAAATGTTGCGATTTAATATCTCTGGATTTGGGTACTCGTCACCCACGATTAGAATAAAAATGGGTGAAGGTGAATTTTCAAAAACAACTTTATTGCGGACAGTAATTCAATGTTCGAAGGGTAAAGTTAAAAAGAGTATTACTGGAGTTAAACCTGTGTGCCCGAAAGGTTATAAACGAGTTTCTAATTGATCTAAAGTGCAGCGCAGCTTTGGTTTTGGCAGAGTGCCTGTGAGTAAGAAGGCATCGACGGCGTCATCCACGCAGAATGAACCGCGGCCTTGGCCGGTGTGGCCATCGGCATCGAGTGTGATTAGCCGTGAGCCTGTAAAGAGTTTGGCAAGGTTTTGTGACCATTCGTATGGGGTGGCTGGATCGCGGGTGGTGCCGATGATTATTACTGGTGCGGTGTTGGTAGTTTGTGTGACTTTTGTTGGGGTGTGGGAGTTGGTGAAGAATTTACAAGTTAGGCCGCCAAATGCCAGGTAGGGGCCGAAGATTGGTGCTTTAGTTGCGAAGATATTTTTGTCGGCGGTGATTTCTTCGATGGTGCGTGGGTCGGTGGAATCAATGCAATCGATGATGGCGCCAGAATCTAATTCGTTGTTAGGGAAAGTTCCATCGGGGGCGCGGCCAGTGTAATTATCGGCCAAAGTTAAGAATGTATCACCGTAACCTTCGAGCCCTTGGCGGATTGCAGTGCGTAGTTGTGGCCAGCCTTCGGTGTTGTCATACATCGCACTTGCCATTCCTAAAACAACTATTGATTCGGTGGCTAGGCGGGTGTCGCCTTTAACTTCCGTTTTTCTTGGAAGTGGGTTTGCTGCGGCCTTTGCTAGGAGGTTAATGATTTCGGTTTGCGCTTCTTCTTGGGTTTTTGCAAGTGGACATGATGGAAGTTTTAAGCAATTTACGATGAAGGCGGTGACTGCGGTTTCGAAACCGATTGCTTGTTGCAGTGATTGTTTGTATTGCGAAACAGATGGATCAACCGCGCCATCTAAAACCATGCGGCCGACTTTGTCGGGAAATAGTTGGGCATAGAGCGCGCCCATATATGTGCCGTAGGATTTACCTAAGTAATTAAGTTTTTTATCACCGAGCACTTCACGCAGAATATCCATATCGCGTGCGGCATTTGCAGTGCTATATGAATCTAAGTATTTAACTTTGGCTTCACATTTTGCGATAAATGATTTTGCATCCGCGATTGCTTTGGCTAACTCTTCGGCGTTATCGGGCTTGGTGTCGGCGGCGAAGTTGGCATCGCTTTCGGCATCGGTAAAACACTTAATTGGGGCGCTGCGGGCGACGCCGCGGGGGTCAAAGCCGACGATGTCATATCGGTCGAGAATGTCGGGGTTGAAGATATATTCGGCGTTATAGGCGTAATCCACGCCTGAGGCGCCGGGGCCACCGGGGTTGATGATTAGTGAGCCGAGTTTTTTATTTTGCATGGCGGCGGGGTATCTAAGGACTGCGATTTTAAATGTGCCAGTGGTTAAGTTTTCATAATCGATGGGGACTTTTAAGTCTGCGCACTCAAAGTCTTGATAACAGTTATCCCAATTTAGTTTCTGGTCATAATAATCATTAAGGGCAGAAGAAAGTGGTTTTTCAATTGTGCTGGCAGAACCGCAGGCAGTAATTGCTAATAGTGAAAGTGCGAGTAAAAAAGCAATGCCCGATTTTTGGAATGGGTGGGCGGTTTTGGAAAAAATCATGCCAAGCGACACATCAAAGCTTCGATTGTTAAAAGTGGTGCTGCGTTGTGGCTCAAATTAATCCGCGTTTCCATGATGGCGTTGATCTTCTTTACCGTCACGGCAGCGGGTGTTTTATGCGCGAAGGTGTTGATTTGATCAAACATATCTATATTAATTAGCGAGCGCGTCAAAGTTTCGGCCGTTGGTTGGTTGGGTTGCGCAGTTGCCGCCTGCACCAGCATTACATCGCGATAAAAAGTTGCCATATCAAGAAGTGCGCCATCCAAACAATCGCGCACCATGCGGGTGGCGCGGGATTTCTGTTCCTTCTCTAACTCTTTAACTGCCTTGGAAGCACCGGTTGCCATGCCGCGACCAGTGGCGCCTTTGCCGTATGCCTCTTGCAGCGCGGTGGTCTCTTTCTCATCACGGGCCTCCGATGCGGCGCTGGCTTCTTGCGTTGCTAGATCAATTAACTTTTGAGCAGCTTCATATGCGGCGGCGATGGAAGTTAGTTGCAGCGGCAACTTCATAATCACGCCACGGTTGCTGCGCACGATTTCGTTAGTTGCTAAATACCTGGCGCGGCCAATATGGCCTTGACAAACGCGCGCTGCGAAATCTGCCATCTCTGGGGCGATGCCGTCGCGGTTGATGAGCACGTTAGTGACGGCCGGGGTGCTGGGGGTGCGCAGTTGCAAGTGGCGACAGCGACTGCGGATGGTGGGCAAGAGATCGTGCAGAGTTGGGGCACAGAGCAGCCAAACGGTGCGGCCGCCTGGTTCTTCAATGGCTTTGAGAAGTGCGTTGGCGGCGGACTCAGTTAAACGGTCGGCATCTTCCATAACCACAACGCGCCAACCGCCCATGGAGGGCGCCCAAGATGTGCGGGTTAGGAGTTCGCGGACCTCATCGATTTTGATGGAGAGGCCTTCGGTGCGGATGATTTCGATATCGGGGTGGGCGCTGTTTTTTGCGCTGCGACATTCGTTGCAGGCGCCACATCCGCCAGTTGGGCAGATCAGCGCTTGAGCGAATGCAACCGCCGCGGATGAACGACCGGATCCGGGTGGGCCAGTAAATAACCAAGCGTGCGTCATTGCATGCGTTGAATTTTCGGTTGATTCTTGTGGGGCGTTCGCGGCAGTGACTGCGCTGCGCAAAATATCAATAATGTGTTCTTGGCCAACTAAATCGCTAAAGACATCGGGCATTTACTTTTTCTTATCTTTCTTTATGGCTTTTGGTTTTTCTACTTTAGTTTTAGGGGTTTTAACTTTTGCAGTTTTAATTTTTGGGACCTTGGCCGACTTGGTTGCTTTGGCTTTTGTGGCGGTAGCAGCGCGGGTTACTGAACTTGATACCGCGTTAGATGCGATGCGAATTGGGCGAAGCAAACGGTTTTCATGTGGGCCTTCGGCATTGCGCTTTAGACCTGAAAGTTCGGCCACCCGCGAAATAATTTCTTTGTGAATTTCCTCAATTGTCTGGGTGCCATCGACAACGTAATAACGTTCTGGATCAAGTAGAGAAATTTGTAAAAACTCTTCACGCACGCGTTCGTGGAAATCAATTGGTTCAGACTCGATGCGATCATGGGACGTAAGGCGTGACATCGAAATTTCTGCAGGAATATCAATGACAATAGTTAGCGTTGGATACAAGCTTTCCGTTGCCCAGCGTGAAATACGAGCAACTTCACCTGGAATCAAAATTCGGCCCGCACCTTGATAAGCGATTGAAGAATCAAAGTAGCGATCGCTGATTACAACATCACCGCGTTCTAGGGCGGGGCGAATAACCGAATAAACATGGTGGGCGCGATCGGCGGCATAGATAAGTGCTTCCGCGCGCGGACTAATTTCGCCAGTGTGATGGCCCAGAAGTGTGTGGCGCAGCTCTTTACCTAAATCAGTTCCGCCCGGTTCACGTGAGAGAGTTACAGTTTCACCTTCTTGGATAAGCCACTTTTGTAAAAGTTTTGATTGCGTTGATTTGCCAGTTCCTTCGCCGCCTTCGAATGCGATGAAGACGCCTTTAGTTGGCTCACCGGTAATCCCACCGAGTTCACCTTGCAGGGCAGCTAATACATCTGACCAGAGCGAAACATTTGGGCGATCGCGCATCTGGCGATAAGAAATCGAGCCAATAATTGCGGCGATGAAACCAGCGATGAGAATGGTGACTTGCGCCCCGTTATAAGTAACGACAACGCTTTGGAAGTTGTAAGTATGTTCACCAAAGGCGGCGGCAATGATTGGTGAGATCGCAAGGACGGCCACCAGAGTAATTCGGATAAGTGATTGCACGAAAGCGAAGGTGCGCCCGCGGACTTCATCCTGTACTTCTAAGCCGAGCATGGTGAAACCAGTAACCCAGCAAACGCCGCTGAAGGCGCCGAGAATAATTACGATAAATACTGCCACCGCTAAGTTTGAAATAAGTGCGAGTAGAACTAAGAAAAAGCCAGCCGTGGTTAATGATGCGCCAAATAAACGGCGACGTGAAAATTGCGCGAATATCTTTGGTCCAAAGGCGATACCGATTGCAAGACCAGTAAATACGGCGCCAAATAAAACTCCGTAGGCGGCATCTCCGCCACCGAGATCACCAACGAATGTTCGCGCTAAACCGATTACCGCACCGGCTGCGGTGAAAGCACCAACCATTCCGATAATTACGCCACGAATAATTTTGGAACCAGAGACTGATTTCCAACCATCGATAAGAGATCTAGCAACACCTTCGCCTGCAGTTGATTTTGAGGCGGCACCTTTTGGAAGATCTTTTAGGCCACGGATTGTCCATGCGGCAAATAAGAATGAAGCGGCATTTATATATAGCGCGATATCAATTGAGTTACTTGGTAAGAATGATGAGAACGAAGCAATCGCACCTGAAAGCAAAGTAAGGAGCGAGAATAAAATCGCGGCGATAGGGGCGGTGCCATAGGCAGCAAGTAATGAAACTTGATTAGCGCTCTCTAATTTATCTTTCGGTACCAAATTCGGAACTGATGCTTCTTTAGCGGGTGACCAGAAGAGTGTTAAGCACTCAACTAAAATCATTGCCGCGTATAACCAGAAATAAGTTCCAACAATTGGAATGGAAATATAAAGTGCGGCGCGAAAAATGTCGACCGTCACCATTAAGCGGCGGCGATCAAAGCGATCGGCGATTACTCCAGCGAAAGGTCCGAGAAAAACTGAGGGCAGCAAGCGCGCAATGAAGACACCGGCGATTGCGAAGTTTGCAGTTGCGTAAGAGCCACCGGAAAGTTTTTGGGCCAGCGCAGTTGTCGCCAGAAGTCCGAGCCAGTCACCGAGTGAAGAAAAAAGCATGGAGTTCCAGAGTTTGCGAAAAGCTGGGATGGCCAAGACGCCGCGGGTGGCATCCTGCTTTGGGGCGGCAGGGGTGGGCAGGCCTGGTGACATGGCCGAAGTCTATCGGGCAGGTGTGGCGGGGCTAAAAGAGGCTTTTTATGGGCTTTAGCGCAGTTGATTCACTGGGTAGCACAAATCATTATTATGCTACCTTTAGGGCATGACAACAATTGACCGCAAAGCTAAGTCAGCCTCTGTCAAGAAAAAAGCAGAAGTTAAACCTGCCAAGCGGAAGGTGGCTAAATCCGCTGCAAGTAAAACTGTTGGGGTGCAAACCGTAGGCGTGCAAACCGTTGGTGTGCGCGAATTAAGACAGAACGCATCAAAAATATTAGACATGGTTAAAGCTGGAGCAATTATTGAGGTTACTGAACATGGCGAACCAGTTGCGCGTTTAGCGCCGATTAAGCGTTCGCTATTTGATGAATATATTGAGAGTGGTTTGATTAGACCGGCAGAAAATCCAGATTGGCGTCCGCACCCCGGCCGTGTAAAAATTAAAGGATCAAAAACTTCCACTGAAATATTAATGGAAATGCGCGCTGAGGAAAGATTTTGAACTGGTATCTAGATAGCTCAGCGGTTTTAAAACTAATATTTACAGAGAAGGAAACACCAGCACTAGATAAAGTTATGAGCAATAAAGTGATTACCTCGACACTTACTCGAGTAGAGGTAAAGAGAGCTGTAAACCGAATTAATCCTGAGAAATTAAATGTGGCAAATGATGTTTTGGAGCAGATTCAGTATGTTGAATTGGATTCACATACGCTGCAATTAGCCGAAGCCTTTACATTTGAAATAACTTTGCGGACGCT
Source organism: Candidatus Nanopelagicales bacterium (assembly GCA_038320375.1). Taxonomy (GTDB): domain Bacteria; phylum Actinomycetota; class Actinomycetes; order Nanopelagicales; family Nanopelagicaceae; genus Planktophila. Next base: position 9,847 of record JBBQEE010000008.1, on the reverse strand, counting down.
GGACGCAATTCACGTTGCATCAATTCTGCGAATATCGGATGCCGTGATTGGAATTATTTCTTATGATAAACAGTTGATTACCAATTCTAGAAATATGGGAATAATGGTGTTATCTCCTGGTGCGAAATATTAATTAAAGTTGTCTAAGATTCCAGAGTTTGTGGAAAACCGGGATGCTCAAGACGCTGAGAATCGCGCTCTGGTGATGTAAAAAATAGGGAAACGCGTTGCGGAATAGGCGTTTTCACAGATTCGCGTTCAATAATAGATAAACGCGAAAAAAGAGAAGTCTGATTGCTTCCTTGCTTATTTCACTTCTTTTGCCAGCTGCTTCTGCAAACGCCGAAACCACCAGGCTGCGCACTGCGCGTGCCGTGACAGTAACTATTGATCAAAAAACTATTACCTTGGTGCCGCCAACTTCAAATTCTCCTGGAAAAATTTCTCTTCAAATTGAAAATCCATTAATTGCAAAAGTTGATGGCCTTGTGGTGACCTTACTTGCCACCGGAATAACGCAATACACATTTACTCAGGCTGCGAGTGGGGCATTTGGGGCAGCGACTCGAAGTGCAAATTTGTACGTGCTACCCGGCGTGCCAGTCGTTAACCCTTGGGCTAATCAGAGTGTGCCACTTACTGCAGGACAATATGTTTTGGTTGCACCAACTTCTACTTCGCCTGGTTCGTGGTCGTATACATCTTCGAATAGTGCAGTTGCAACGGTAATTGGAAATACTTTGACATTACTTGATGGTGGTGAAGTAACCGTGACTGCTACTCAGGCTCCAACATCAACTTGGAAAACTGCAACAGCAAGTGCGGTAATAACAGTGACAGCGTTAACTCCCACTGTTTCGACTATTCCAGATATTTCGCTGTCCATAAATAGTGTTTCTACTTTAGAAATTAAGGATCCCGTCAGTAATTCGACTGGCACTTGGAGCTATTCTTCAAGTAACTCGGCAATAGCCAGCATCATCGGTCGACGTATAACTGCTTTGACTCCCGGAAGGTGGGAGGTTACATCTTCAGATGAAAGCATCGTTGGTGTCGGCGCGATTTCTTTAACTAATGAGATTTCACTTATCGCATACAAACCGGGCACAGTGAAACTTAACTCAATCACATTTACAGATGCTGGAACATCAACAATAACTTTGTAACAAGCGGCTAGCGAGAATTGGTTGGCTACAAATACCACTTTTCTTGTTCGCGTAAATGGACTTACTCCGACTCTGGGAGCATTTAACCAAGTTAGTGTTGGAGTAAATGAGAAACTGCCCGTATCAGCCTTCCCTGTGAGTAATTCTAAAGGGGCGTGGATTGCCACTAGTGATAATTTAGCGATTGCCACATTTATAAATGGTTCGATTGTGGGCGTTGCACCGGGTACAACAAAAATTAGTGCTTATCAAGAAGCGGCTGGGAAATATGGACGCTCAAATATATTAAGTACGACTATTACGGTTAAGCCCAATCCAATAGTAGAAAAATTAGCAAATATAACTACTACCTTGGGAAGTGCACCAATTACGGTCAGTTATCCGAAATCAAATTCAAATGGTGGATGGGTGTTGGACGCCGTGAATAAATCTGTGGTTTCTATTTCTGGAAATAGATTGACCTTTGTGGGTCTGGGAGAAACAGAAATAACTGCGCGACAACTGCCAACTGCTCAATATGGTGGAGCGGAACAAAAATTTACTGTCAACGTTGTAGCACCACCAGCACCTAAAGCCATTGCATCAGTTTCAGGAAGAAAAATTAAAGTTTTAGTTCAGAATACCACGCCATCTAGTATCAGCATCACAATAAATGGAAAAATTGTAAGACCGGGGACAACTTCTGTCGGTCCCGGAAAACGCAAGGTCGAAGTAAAGGTCGCTGGGAAGTTAATTTTAAGCAAAACTTTCACTATTAAATAATTAAGTCTTCAAAAAAGTGAGAGTTAAAAAAGGCTTTTTATGCTCTCTTCAAGTGAGTAAATAGATTCAAAGCCGAGCGCTGATTTTGCAAGGCTGACATCGGCGCAAAGTGATGCTGGATCTCCAGCACGACGTTCGGTTTCTATGACTTGGGTATCGGTTTTGTTCATTGAAGTTAAAACTAAATTAACAATCTCGCGCACTGATGCAACGCGACCTGTTCCAATGTTAATTGCTGGTGGAAGTTGGTGCTTAACATCTGCGGCAGCTAAATGTGCGCGGGCGATATCGCGCACGTCGACGTAATCGCGGATGCAAGTGCCATCGGTGGTTGCGTAATCAGTGCCGTAAATAACTGGGGCGTGGCCGACTTTAATTTTGTTGATGACAATTGGAACTAAATTCTCGACAGAGTTATCGAGTAGTTCGGGAGATGCCGCTGAGCCAACAACATTGAAAAAGCGGAGTGAAGTTCCGTGATTGCCTTTAGTGTTGATGAAACGCTCGACATAACTTTCGGCTTGGTATTTGGAATCTCCGTATGGCGAGATCGGATCTTTCGGGCCATCTTCGGTGCAGGGATCCATGGTGTCAGGGCTGCCGTAGACAGCGGCAGTGGAAGAGAAGATAAAGTTTTTTACGCTATTGCGTTCGGCGATTTTTAGTAGCTCGATAGTGGAAGTTAAGTTGACTTCGAAATACTCATCAGGCTTTTCCATTGATTCGCCAACTGCTTTAAGGGCTGCAGTGTGAACAATGCCCGTGACTTTATGTTTTTGAATTGTTGTCTCGAGCTCGTTGTAATCGAGGATGTCGGCAGTTATAAATGGGATCTCAAGGTTATGTTTTTTGCGAAGGAAGGTAACGCGTGATTCGAGGCCTTGATAGAGCGAGTCATAGAGAACAACGTTTTTGCCAGCGCGAATAAATTCATCAGCGATATGTGTGCCGATGTAGCCGGCGCCTCCGGTGATTAACCAAGTTTCGCGATCACTCATGCGAAAAGTCTATCTATTGTGACTCTGCATGTATGTATTGAGCTAAATGCATCTCAAGTGATCAGTCGCGTGAAATCTGGGGAAACAATTTTTATTACTCAGTGGGGCAAGGTTGTCGCAAAACTCATTCCGGTCGATGCTGGTCTGCCTTCTTGGAATGAATTAGTAGCGAGCGGCGCTGTAACACTCCCAGTTGACCTTGACACAAGATTAACTGCGGGCCCAACACCATGGCGCGGAAAAGGAAAATCACCTTCTGAGTTAATGGTGGCAGAGCGTTACCAAAATTGAAAAGTTCTTGGTATCTAGATAGTTCAGCAATTTTAAAGTTAATTTTTTCTGAATAATGTGACTTTGCGGGCACTAGATGCAATTCATGTTGCCTCTGCGATTTATGCCAGCGAATCACTTGATGGAATTATTACTTATGATAAAAAAATGGGGCAGAACGCAGGTTGGTTAAATATCCCGATCGCATCCCCAGGAGTAAAGAAGTAAATTATTTTTTAGCTTTGCCGGAAGCTTTCTTGGCGGCCTTCTTCTTTGATGCTGCCTTCTTCACATTGTTCTTTGTAAGAGAAGGTGCGGTGTCACCAGCCTTTGCTTTCGTGGCTTTCTTGCGTGACTTCTTTGGTGAAGGACCGTTCTCGGCCTCCCATGCGCGGCGGCCAGCAAGCAACTCAAGGCCACGCTCTAGCGTCATAGCTTCTAGCGTGTCTCCGCGACGAAGCGTTGCATTAGTTTCGCCATCGGTGACATACATGCCAAAACGGCCATCTTTAATAATTACTGGTTTTTCGGTTCCGGGATCTGCACCGAGTTCTTTCAGTGGAGGTTTCGCGACACCGCGACGACGTTCTTTTGGCTTTGCGTAAATCTCCAGCGCTTGATCTAAATCAATTGAAAATATTTGGTCTTCACTTGTTAGTGTGCGCGAATCAACACCAGCTTTTAGATAAGGGCCATAGCGGCCATTCTGCACAGTTATATCTTCACCCAGAGAATTTGTACCGAGAATACGTGGCAGCGAAAGAAGTTGAAGCGCATCATCAAGTGTGATGGTGTCTAGGTTCATGGTTGATAGAAGGGATGCAGTCTTTGGTTTCGGGGCATCTTTCTTCTTGCGTACTTTCTTTACTTCGCCTTTATCGTTTAATACTGGTGGGACTTCTGGGAAAACTTCAGTGATGTATGGACCAAAACGGCCAGACTTTGCCAGAAGTTCCAAACCGGTTGCTGGGTCTGTACCTAGTTCGCGTTCACCTGATGGCGCTGCTAATAACTCAATTGCTTTAGCGAGAGTTAGCTCATCTGGCGCTAAGTTTTCAGGAATGTTGGCGAGTTTGCGTTCATCATTTTCAAAATTCTCTTGTAAGTATGCACCGTAGCGACCCACACGGATTTCAATTGAATCCGATAAATTCATGGTGTTTGTGGCGCGCGCGTCGATATTGCCAAGATCCAGAGTTAACTCGTTAAGGCCAGGTTGGCCATCAATTCCATAATAGAAATCGCGGAGCCAATCAACACGGCCAGCTTCACCGGAAGCAATTTTATCGAGATCTTCTTCCATTGATGCGGTGAAGTCATAATCAACAAGTTTGCTGAAGTGCGATTCAAGTAAGCCAGTAACTGAGAATGCCAAGAATGTTGGAACGAGTGCGCGACCACGTTTATTTACATAGCCGCGATCTTGAATTGTTTGAATGATGGAAGCGAAAGTTGAAGGGCGACCAATACCAAGTTCTTCCAGTTTTTTAACGAGAGTTGGTTCGGTGTAGCGCGCAGGGGGTTTGGTGTCGTGGCCTTCGCAAGAATATTCTTCAACTTTTACTGCTTGACCGATAGACATTGCGGGCAAGCGACGATCTTCATTCTCTTCATCTTTATTATCCTCAGTTGCAATGTCATCGTAAGCGGCAAGGAATCCAGCAAAGGTAATAACGCTGCCGTTGGCGCGAAAGATAGTTTCTTTGCCATCGCTAGCCGAAGTTGAATTAGTAAGCACATCAAAGTCAACGCGCATCTGCATTTTCTTGGCATCTGCCATTTGCGATGCCACGGTGCGCTTCCAAATTAAGTCATATAGAGCGAATTCATCACGCGAAAGTTCAGGAGCTAGCTCACCCGGAGTTTTAAATGTTTCACCCGCTGGGCGAATCGCTTCGTGCGCTTCTTGGGCGTTCTTACTTTTACCTTGATAAACACGGGTTGTTTCGTAGACATGATCTTTTCCGTATAAAGATGTGGCGGCAGCACGTGCGGCTTTGACTGCCTGTTCAGATAAATTTACTGAATCGGTACGCATATAAGTGATGTAACCGTTTTCGTATAAACGTTGAGCAACCCGCATGGTGATCTGTGCGCCCCAACCAAGGCGCGAACCGGCATCTTGTTGCAACGTTGAAGTTGTAAATGGTGGCTTGGGGCGCTCGGTGCGTGGGCTTTCTTCCATCGACTTAACGTTGAGTGGAATACCTTTAAGTGAATCAACGAGGGCGTTCGCTTGGGTTTGATCTAATAACAAAATATTTTCAATTGACTTTTCTTTTACCGCACCATCGGCACCGAAATCCGAAGTCGCTGCAACTTTCTTGCCATTCACGCTAAGCAGGCGCGCAGTAAAACCTAAATCAGTTTTAGCACTTAGATCCCACCAAGCAGAGGAAATAAAAGCGATACGTTCGCGTTCTTTTTCAACGATCAATCGAGTGGCAACAGATTGTACGCGACCAGCAGAAATTCGCGGCATAACTTTCTTCCATAAAACTGGCGAAAGGCGATAACCAAAGAGACGGTCAAGTACGCGGCGAGTTTCTTGGGCATCAATTAAGTGATAATCAAGATCACGTGTATTTTCAACTGCCGCTCTAATTGCTGATTCTGTGATCTCGTAAAAGACCATTCGCTTAATTGGAATCTTTGGTTGTAAGACTTCCATTAAGTGCCACGCGATAGCTTCGCCTTCGCGGTCTTCATCTGTAGCCAGTAAAATTTCACCAGCCTGTTTCATCAACTCTTTTAGTTCAGCAACTTTCGCGCGCTTATCTGGGTTAATTACATAGAGCGGGGCGAAATCATTTTCGATATCAACGCCTTCTTTAGACCAAGCTAACTTCTTAACTTCTTTCGGAATGTCGGCAGCGCGCTGTGGCAGATCGCGGATATGGCCGACGCTCGCCTCAACGATGTAACCATCGCCGAGGTAGCCACCAATTTTGCGCGCCTTTGCTGGTGATTCAACGATCACCAACGTCTTTAACTCTTTTGCCATTATTTCCTTAGGGAAGGAGTGGTTTTAATATTCAATAGAAGTTGATTGACGTCGGTTGCGAATTAGCGCAGCGACAATAAATGCAACCGCAACGAGTGCGATGATCAGTGAAGTTGATTGTTGCGTTGGAAGTGCGAAACTTACAATCGCCGGAGTAATCAAAAGTGCAACCAAGTTCATAACCTTTAGAAGTGGGTTAATTGCAGGGCCGGCGGTGTCTTTGAATGGATCTCCAACAGTGTCACCAATGATTGTTGCGGCGTGGGCGTCAGAACCTTTACCACCGTAATTTCCATCTTCAACCATCTTCTTCGCGTTATCCCAAGCACCGCCGGAATTAGATAAGAAGACCGCCATTAGTGTTCCAGTACCAATTGCACCAGCTAAGTAAGCGCCAAGTGCGCCAACACCTAAACCGAAACCAACGGCAATTGGTGCCATAACTGCAAGTACGCCCGGAGTTACGAGTTCGCGAAGTGAATCGCGTGTACAAATATCTACAACGCGGCCGTATTCAGGCTTTTCAGTTCCGGCCATAATTCCGGGATGTAATTTAAATTGATTACGTACTTCCATAACTACGGCACCTGCGGCGCGAGATACCGCGTTGATCGCAAGTCCTGAGAATAAGAAGACGACTGCTGCGCCAATGATTAGTCCAACGAGGTTACGTGGATCTGCAACATCGAGTACCCCTTGGAATTGGAGTGCAACATCTGCACCTTCACCAACGGCCTTAATAACTGCTTCTTTGATTGCATCAGTGAACGCGCCAAATAGCGCAGTTGCAGCAAGGACCGCGGTTGCGATTGCGATTCCCTTAGTGATGGCCTTAGTTGTATTTCCAACCGCGTCAAGTGAGGTAAGAATCTTTGCGCCTTCACCTTTAACGTCGCCAGACATTTCGGCAATTCCTTGCGCGTTATCTGAAATCGGCCCGAAAGTATCCATAGCAACGATTACACCAACAGTTGTCAGCAAACCAGTTCCGGCAATTGCGATTGCGAAGAGGGAGAGGGTAATTGATCCACCACCAAGTAAAAATGCGCCGAATACCGCGGATGCGATTAAGAGGGCTGAGTAAACAGCTGATTCAAAACCGATCGAAATACCAGCCAAAATTACGGTGGCCGCACCTGTCTGTGACGATGCGGAAACATCATTTACAGGGCGTTTGCCAACTTCAGTAAAGAAGCCGGTAAGTACCTGAATTGCTGCAGCAAGTGCGATACCTATTAGAACTGCGCCGAATGCAAGAACGCGCGGATTAATATTTCCAGCGTCTTCCAGAACCTTCGGTGAGAAGTTTGTTAGTTGATCAAATGTTGCAGGTAAGTATGTAAATGTTACAAGACCTGAAAGTACGGCCGAGATAATTGCGGATAAAAAGAATGAGCGGTTAATTGCTGTCATTGCTGACTTATCTGTTGAGCGCAATTTAGTAAGGAAGATACCGATTACGGCGGTAAGAATTCCGATTGCAGGAATGATTAACGGATAAACTAAACCTTCATTACCGAAGGCGGCCTTACCAAGAATTAAGGCGGCAACAAGCATTACGGCATATGACTCGAATAAATCTGCAGCCATACCGGCGCAGTCACCTACGTTATCGCCGACGTTATCTGCAATTGTTGCAGGGTTACGTGGGTCATCTTCAGGAATACCTTTTTCAACTTTACCGACAAGGTCTGCTCCGACATCGGCAGCCTTAGTAAAGATTCCGCCACCAACGCGCATAAACATTGCCAGCATTGCCGCACCGAAACCAAAACCTTCAAGCACGGTTGGTGCATTTTCGCGGAAGATAATTACGGCACCTGATGCGCCAATTAATCCGAGACCGACTGTGGTCATACCAACAACGCCACCAGTACGGAATGCAATTTGAACTGCTTGCTGTGCGCTATTTTGACGAGCAGCTTCAGCAACGCGAACATTTGCGCGAACTGCCAGCCACATACCGTTGTAACCAACGAGCGCTGAGAAACCGGCACCCATTAGGAAAAATATTGAGCGACCGATACGGATTGAAATTGTGTCGGCCGGAAGTGCGAAGAGAACGAAGAAAACAATTCCTACGAAATATGAAAGTGTGCGAAATTGGCGCGCGAGGTAAGCAGCGGCGCCTTCTTGTACTGCTTCAGCGATCTCACGCATTTTTTCAGTGCCTTCGCTGGCCGCTAGAACTTGCGAGCGCAAGACCCACGCAATCGCGAGCGCCAATAATGAAATTGCTAGGACCACATAAGTGATATTTAGATTGGTGCCAGTTACTTGCACGTTGGTTAGAGCGGCAGATGCGCGCATGGATTCTCCTCCGTTGGAGAGTCAGGCGTCCAACCGAAATTCGGACGCGAAGATGGCGAGAGTTTACGCACAGATAGCCCCCAAGTACCAAAATCAAGTTATATACCTTTTATATAGGCGTCAATCCATTAGCCTCTAGCCATGCAATTTCCCCAAATTATGCAACTGCCCCAAGCGGTCAACCTCTTTGATGCCCATTCCATAATTTCAACGCTCGGCCTAGTTGGCATTTTGGCGATCATCTTTATGGAAACTGGCCTCTTGGTCGGGCTCTTCTTCCCTGGGGATTCACTTCTGTTCCTAGCTGGAATCGGCGCCTCAGGGGCGGCCGCCAAAATTTTTGATGGCGTCCAGCTCGACATTGTGCCGTTACTAATTGCCGCACCACTGGTGGCAATCATCGGTTCACAAGTTGGTTATTGGATCGGGGCCAAATATGGAGTCAAATTATTTGATCGCCCCGATGGCCGAATTTTTAACCAGAAGAAGGTTCAAGCGACTGAAAAATGGTTAAATAAATATGGAACTGGCAAAGCTCTGGTTCTAGCGCGCTTTATTCCTTTTGTGCGCACACTGATCAATCCGATGTGCGGAATTATTGGAATGCCACAGAAGAAGTTTTTTCTTTGGAACGCTATTGGCGCAGTCATTTGGACTGAAGGCGTAATCCTTTTAGGTTACGTGCTTGGTGAGCGCATCGAAGGTAGCGTCGATAAATTCTTGCTGCCAATTATTGGTGCAATTATTGCAATTAGCCTCTTGCCGTTAGCGATAGAAATTCTGCGCGAGTGGCGCAGCAAAAAACATTTGAGCTAAGTTTATTTAATCCCTAGATCTTCTAGTGAATATGCTGCAAGGTATTTATAGCCGGCATCTAAAATTGCTTGCTTAGCACCACGTTCCACAATGACTGCAACACCAACCACAATCGCACCAGCTGCAACAAGTGCTTCAACTGCAGTAAGTACTGAACCACCAGTTGTAGAAGTATCTTCAACAGCCAAGACGCGCTTGCCTTTTACATCAGGTCCTTCGATACGGCGCTGTAGGCCGTGAGCCTTCTCTTCTTTACGAACTACGAATGAATCTAATTTTCTACCTTTACCGCCGGCCACATGCATCATTGCGGTTGCAACCGGATCTGCGCCAAGTGTTAAACCACCGACTGCATCAAATTTTAAACCTTTAGTTAACTCCAACATGACTTTACCAACTAGCGGCGCTGCTTTGTGATCCAAAGTTATGCGGCGCAGATCAACGTAATAATCCGCTTCTTTGCCACTTGAAAGAATTACCTTGCCATGTACAACGGCCTTTTTAATAATTTCTTTCTTTAA
>JBBQEE010000007.1:0-15915 GCA_038320375.1 Candidatus Nanopelagicales bacterium | reverse complement strand
CTGCACGCAGTTGGCGAGTTAGCCCCCAAGAAAGTTTCGGTCGTTGTTGGGGCAGGACGCGAAGCGGTTGAAGAACACTTACGCGCAGTAGCCCCTCATGTAAATACCGTTTTCCAAGAACGACGCGGTGGCACTGGGCATGCAACTCAGTTAGCGCTCGCAGGCAATGAGGTCTCCGGAACAATTTTAATTTTAGCTGGCGATACGCCGTTACTTACTGGCCAATCACTTCAGCAATTATTAGATGTGCACCACGAAGGTGGGTTTACAGCATCTGTATTAACCGCCGAACATCCAGAGCCAACTGGTTATGGTCGCATTGTTCGAGCAGATGATGGCTCATTGCTTCGTATAGTTGAAGAACGCGATGCCGATGAAATTGAACAAGCCATTTATGAGGTTAATTCAGGCGTTTATGCCTTTGATGCCAAAGCTCTTGCGGGTGCTATTGGCAAGTTAAATAATAATAATTCGCAGGGTGAACTTTATTTAACTGATGTAATTGAAATTTTACGTAATGAAGGCGGAAGTATTGCGGCTGCCTTAATTGAAGATTTTGTAGAAATTCTTGGAGTAAATGACCGCGTGCAATTAGCCGAGAGCGCGGCCTTGCTTCGTGATCGAATTAATGATGGCTTTATGCGTGCTGGTGTCACGATCATGGATCCGACAACGACTTGGATTGATGCCACTGCAGAAATTTCAAATGATGTAACAATTTTCCCAGGGTCGGCGATCTTAGGAAATACCAAGATCGCAAGTGGCGCGGTTATTGGCCCACGAACAGTTCTGGAATCTTGCGAAGTTTTATCTGGCGCAAAAGTAGTGGAATCCAATTGTGCTGAAGCGATTATCGGAATAAATGCACTCGTTGGTCCATATTCGTATCTACGTAAAGATTCGGTGCTCGGAACTGGTTCGAAAGTTGGAGCATTTGTTGAAACAAAGAATGTAAAGATTGGCGATGGTTCGAAAGTTCCGCACCTTTCATACGTTGGAGATGCAACCATTGGTGAAGGAACAAACATTGGTGCAGCGACAATTTTTGTAAACTACGACGGCGTCGATAAACATCACACAGTTGTTGGAGATCACGTAAGAATTGGAAGCGATTCGATGTTAGTAGCGCCAGTAACAATTGGTGATGGTGCTTACACCGCCGCTGGATCTGTCATTACTGAGGATGTTCCACCCGGTGCCATGGGTGTCGCTAGAGGTAAGCAGCGAAATGTAATAGGTTGGGTCATGCGCAAGCGTTCTGGAAGTAAATCTGCTGAAGCTGCAGCGCGTCATAGTGATGAAAAGAAAGGTTAATTTCCTTGAGTGAAATTCGTTTGACCTCAGAGAAGAAACTTCGCCTCTTTTCAGGTCGCGGATTTCCGGAGTTATCTGAAGCAGTTGCTGCAGAGCTAGGAATTCCTTTAACCCCAACTTCAGCTTACGACTTTGCAAATGGTGAAATATTTGTTCGCTTCGAAGAATCTGTTCGTGGATGCGATGCTTTTGTGATTCAAAGCCATACTGCTCCAGTAAATAAACAGATTATGGAACAACTAATTATGATTGATGCGCTAAAGCGTGCATCTGCTAAACGAATCACCGTTGTTGCACCGTTTTATGGATATGCCCGCCAAGATAAAAAACATCGTGGCCGTGAACCGATCACTGCTCGCTTAATGGCTGATCTGTATAAAGTCGCAGGTGCCGATCGCCTAATGGTGGTTGATCTACATACTTCACAAATTCAAGGTTTCTTCGATGGACCAGTGGATCATTTATTCGCACTCCCAATGTTGGCCAACTATGTGGGTAGCAAAGTTGATCGCTCGCGCTTAACAATTGTTTCACCAGACTCTGGTCGCGTCCGAGTTGCAGAGCGCTGGTCCGAACTTCTTGGTGGATGCCCAATTGCATTTATCCATAAGACTCGTGATCCACGAATTCCGAATGAATCCCAAACTGGAAAAGTTGTTGGTGAAGTAGATGGACAAACTTGCGTTGTCATCGATGACATGATTGACACCGCTGGCACAATTACTAAAGCGGTCGAAGCGCTATTTGCAGCAGGTGCCAAGGAAGTTATCGTTGCTGCAACTCACGCAGTATTTTCAGGTCCAGCAATTGATCGTCTAAAAGCATCGAAGGTAACGGAAGTTGTAGTTACCGATTCGCTGCCAATCTCCGATGATCAGCGTTTTGACGGATTGACCGTGCTCTCGATTGCTCCGCTTCTGGCTCGCGCTATTCGTGAAGTCTTTGAAGACGGCTCTGTAACTAGCCTTTTTGACGGACATAGCTAGTACCCACTAACCTTGGCCTAAGTTTCCGGCGAGGGTGAAAAACTCCGTAATCGACGGTAAGGATTCAACTCCTGCTGGAACTTTGTGAATTAACCAGAGATAAACAGGAGATTTAAAATGGCAGAAATCAAGATCACCGGCACAACACGTACCGAATTTGGAAAAGGTGCTTCACGTCGTGCACGCGTAGCAGGTCTTGTTCCTGCAGTAATTTATGGCCATGGCGAAAAGCCACAGCACATCACTCTTCCAGCGCGCGAACTTGGTGTTGCTCTAAAGCAGTCAAACGTGCTTCTTGAAATCAGCATTGATGGCAAGGATGCCTTAACGCTTCCTAAATCTATTGTGCGTCATCCACTTAAGCAGATTCTTGAGCATATCGATTTAATTACAGTTCGCCGTGGTGAAAAAGTTATCGTTGCAGTACCTGTCCACGCAGAGGGTGAACATGATCGTGATGGAATTCTGGAACACGTTAACAACACAATTGAAGTTGAAGTTGAAGCAACCGCTATTCCTTCATTCTTTACCCTCGATCTAACTGGACTTGCAGCTGGTCTCTCACTTTATGCTGAGAATGTTCCACTACCAACTGGTTCAAAGTTAATCTCTGATCCAAAGATGATTGTGGTTCACCTTTCAGAGCGTTCAACAGCGGTCGAAGAAGTTGCAGTTGTTGCTCCTGCAGCTGATGCCGATGCAGCTGCAGCCCCTGCAGCTGATGCGGAGAAGAAAGACTAATTAGTCTTACTTTTCTATTGTGAGTTCATCACCTTGGATCATTGTTGGGCTCGGAAATCCGGGCGAACAATATGCAGCCACTCGCCATAATGTTGGTCAGATGGTTATTGATGAACTTGCAAAACGTCACAACGTAAAACTTAGTTCGCATAAGTCACGCACCGACATCGCCGCCTACAAGCTAGGCGTCGGTGTCGATGCTTTTTCTGTGATTATTGCAAAATCAAAGAGTTATATGAATGAAACTGGTGGCCCAGTAAAAGCGCTGGCTAATTTTTATTCTGTTGAGCCAGAGCAAATAATTGTTTTGCACGATGAACTTGATATTCCATATGCAGCGATTAGATCGAAAATTGCCGGTGGCGATAACGGTCATAATGGATTGAAATCTCTAACCTCGGCCTTCGATTCACCTGCGTATTACCGAGTTCGACTCGGCATCGGTCGCCCAATGGGGGAACAGGATCCAGTGGATTTTGTGCTTAAGCAATTTAGTAAAGAAGAGAAGAAAGATTTAGCGGAGTTCATAGATCGTGGCGCCGATGTAGTGGAATCTTTGATCATAAAGGGTCTTGATTTCACCCAATCAAAATTTAACTCTTAATTCAGCCAGTATTTCGTAGGCCAGCGGCAACACCATTAATAGTTAGCAAGAGCGCACGAATCAGAGTGGCATCAGATGCTTCACCCGAATTGCGAACTCGATTGAGTAAGTTAACTTGAAGCAAGTGAAGTGGAGCAAGGTAGGCATCGCGCACTTGCAAAGTACGAGCCAAAATTGGCTGATCTCCCAATAAATCTGTCTTCTCAGTTAGCGCCAAAATTTCCTGGACAGTTAATTCGAACTCTTCAGTGATTGTGTCTAAGAAATGATGAAGTTCCTTTGGAACCAGCGTCTCTACATATCGCTTAGCCGTTACTAAATCTGTTTTAGCAAGAGTCATTTCAACGTTACTAATGAAGGTGTGGAAGAAATGCCACTCCTTAAGCATCTTCTTTAAGACATCGCTCTTTCCAGCCTCGCGCGCTGCTTTCAGGCCAGTACCAACTCCGAACCAACCCGGGACGATTTGGCGTGACTGTGTCCAACCAAAAACCCAAGGAATTGCTCGAAGTGAATCAAGTCCACCTGCAGCATCGGGGCGGCGCGATGGTCTTGAACCAAGGAAGAGATTTCCTAGTTGCTCGACTGGAGTTGAAGCATAGAAATATGCAGGTAAATCTGGATGATCGATAAGTTTGCGATAACGGGCGAAAGAATTATCACTAATTAAATTCATACATTCATTCCAGAGTTCTAAATCTTTAGCACTCTGACGTGGTGCCCGATTGAGAATTGTTGCTTCAAGGGATGCGGCAAGTGTTAATTCAACATTCTCGCGCGCTAAGGCGGGAAGTGCATACTTATCGCTAATTACTTCACCTTGTTCAGTCATTTTAATTTGACCATCAACTGATCCCCAAGGAAGTGCCACAAGTGCGTCATAAGTTGGTCCGCCACCGCGACCAACAGAGCCACCGCGACCATGGAATAAACGAAGAGTTACGCCATGCTTCATTGCAACATCACGCAAGATACGTTGCGCGCGGTGAATTTCCCACTGACTGGTTGCGATTCCAGCATCTTTATTCGAGTCGGAATATCCCAACATCACTTCTTGGATATCACCACGTAGCGTCACAATTGAACGATAAGTTGGATCAGCTAAGAGTTTCTCTAGAATTTCACCAGCGGTACGAAGTTCAGCAACAGTTTCAAGCAGCGGCGCAAAACCAATTTTCGCAACTTTCATATCAAGATCAATCAATCCAGCGGCTTTGCCAATGACTACAGCAGCGATTAAATCATCGGCACCTTTCGTCATAGAAATAATGTAAGTCTCAATCACTTCAGGACCGAAGCGCCCAATTAATTCATCTATTGCTGCGAAAGTATCGTAAGTTTTCTTTCCTGCCGCATCGAGCACAGTGGGGTCAAAAGACTCTTTACTCTGAAGTTGCTTAACAAGTAATAGAAATTTATCTGCGTGGGAAAGTTCGAGATATCCAGTTGGTAATACTTGCTTAAGAACGCTGTGGTGCGCGTCCGAGTGTTCACGAATATCAAGCGTCGCGTGAGTTAAACCAAAGGCGGCGATACTACGAATTGTTCGCTCGAGTAGTCCGGTTGCTATTAATTCACCACGGTGAGCAAAAAGTGAGTCGCGCATCAAGATTAGATCTGCAATTAACTCGGCAGAATTGGCGTAATCGCGCCCTGCCACATGTGGACTTCCAGCGCTATGGCGATCACGCGTGAAAACTAAACGGTGCACTATGGCAGTAGCTTTTAATCGATACGGTTCTTGTTGATTTAGGCGCAAGAATCGCAGTTCAAACTCTGGAATATTCTTTAAGTCTTGCTCGACTGAAGCAGATAGTTGAGTAGTGGCTCCAGTAATTTTTGTGGAGACTGAAAGCATCTGACGTAATTCATCCATCGCTGCAATTGTTGTGCGAATAGCGTGGCTCACTTGAAGAGTGACTGCATCCTCTGTGACCTGAGCAGTGATATTTGGATTTCCATCACGGTCCCCACCGATCCAAGTTCCAAATGTAAGTGGACGCGCATCAACGGGAAGTTCAATATTTAAACGCTTCAATTCATGGGCAAAGTCATTTAGAACTTCTGGCACCGTGTTCTTGGCCAAGTCATCTAAGTAATACAACGCGTTTCTTGCTTCATCCAGCGGCTCTGGACGATCTAGTCGAAGTTCATCAGTCTGCCAAAGTAAATCAACCATCTCAGCGAGACGTTCATTTTGGCGCGGGTTGAGATCTTGTTCAAGTAACTTTGCAACTTCACCAAGTTTATTTAATATCGAACGACGTGCTGCCTCAGTTGGGTGTGCTGTAAATACTGGGCGCACCATAAGTTCGCTAATCCACTGTTGTAACTGTGCTTGCGTGAATTCATGTCCCGGTGCCTGTAATTTAAAAGCTTCTTCAATTTTATCGACTGCGCGACTTAGCCATGACCCACCAGCAGCACGTGATTGCGCTAACAAGTGCGCACGATGAACTTGTTCTGCAACATTGGCTAAATGGAAATATGTACTGAATGCGCGAACTAGTTGCACTGAGTCCGCAACGGAAAGGTCTTTTAGTAATTCAGCACCGCCACCCTCGCGAACTGCCTTACGTACAGATTCAACTAAATCAAGAAGTTCTTGTCCTTCTTGTCTGACAAGTGACTGCCCTAAAAGATCGCCAAGTTTGCGAACATCGCTACGTAAAAGCGCATCATCATTGGAGATCGGTGGGGTCACTGGCACGGACATATCCTCTCAGGAATACGGGAGAGTTTGGGACGCGAATATGTCATGAGCAGTACTGGAGATAGAATTTTCTTATTAGCCCCCTCCTTTTAGGAAGTGGGGCTTGTAGGCATTTCTGGCAATACATGTTTCTGACAGGGAGGGAGGTTCGAATGCGCGCTCTTGTGCATTTACTTGCTGCTGATGTGGCCATTTCGTCATGTGTGAACGATTCTAAAAAAATAATATCTCCAGCTCCGACCTATCCATTCTTGCTCGCCTTACGAGCACAGATTAAGCCTCTCTTGGTGATTACTAGTTCAAGCCGTAGCGCCGAAGATTTAGCCAATGAACTTCGCGAGTTACACAATGAAGTATTGGAATTTCCTGCTTGGGAAACGCTGCCACATGAACGGTTAAGTCCACGCAGCGACACCGTGGCGAAACGACTTGCAACTTTAGCTTCACTAACAAACTTGCAAAAAAATAATGGGAAAGTAAATCCAATAGTTATTGCGCCGGTTCGCGCAGTGATCCATCGCTTTATTGCAGGGCTAGCAACGCAGCCACTACAAACTATAGAAATTGGCGCTGCTCTTGATTTAACATCTTTAATAAGTCATCTATCAGAATTGGCGTACATCAGAACTGATCTTGTTGAAAAACGTGGAGAGTTCGCAGTTCGTGGTGGAATTGTTGATCTATTTCTTCCGCTGGCAGAATATCCAATACGAATTGATTTCTTTGGTGATGAGATCGAAGAACTTAACTTCTTTGATGTTGCATCACAGCGGACTACAAGTCCGGTCGTTGGGAAACTATCAATCTTGCCTTGCCGCGAATTACTTTTAACTGCTGATATCCGCACTCGTGCCGAACTACTAAAGGATGAATATCCAGCGGCGTTAGAGATATTAGATCGGTTATCTCAAGGAATTATCACTGAAGGAATGGAGTCTCTCATTCCACTTTTAGTTACCGAGACCGAGACAATTTTTGAAAGAATTCAAAAAGATAGCGAAGTAATTTTTATTGATGATGAGCGTATTCGTATGCGAACCATGGACCTACTTGCTACCAACGATGAATTCTTTGAAGCTGCTTGGTCTCACGCCGCTTTAGGTGCGACCGCTCCACTTCCGGTTATTGGTACGACATATATGTCTTGGGATGAAGTGCATGATCAAATTACGAAGAACTCGGCAATTAGTCGAGCAATTAATCCATTTGGCACTGATCTAGATACAGAAGCAAACTTCCTTGATTTCAATGCAATTGACCCACTTCGAGGTGATGCAGATCGTGCCATTGAAGTTTTACGGGATGCAATTGGTAGTGGCTATTCAATTATTTTCTCAACTGCCGGACAAGGTATGGCCGAACGTTATGCCGGCATATTCCGTAACGCTGATTTACCTGTAGTAATAACAACTGAACTAAGTGCAATTCCAACTAAGACAACAATACATATTACAAAGTCACTAATCGCTCATGGTTTTGTGTCCGTAGATACAAAAATTATTTTTATGACTGAACGCGATCTGACTGGAAGCAAGTCCACTGCTAAAGATGGCGCGCAAATGCCAACTAAACGCAAGCAAGCGGTAGATCCGCTCGAACTTCGTGCTGGAGATTTTGTTGTTCACGAACAGCACGGAATTGGTCGCTATGTAGAAATGGTTCAGCGCACAACAGGCGGAATTACTCGTGAATATTTAATTATTGAATACGCACCAGCCAAACGTGGCCAACCCGGCGATCGGGTTTTCGTTCCGACCGACACTTTGGAGCAGGTAAGTAAATACGTTGGTGGCGAAGCGCCGACAGTGCATCGCATCGGCGGTGGTGAATGGCAGAAAGCTAAGGGACGTGCGCGTAAAGCGGTTAAACAAATTGCTGGCGAATTGATCCGTCTATACGCGGCGCGCACATCAGCTCCAGGTTACGCCTTCTCGCCAGATACGCCATGGCAACGTGAATTAGAAGATGCCTTTTCATATATTGAAACTCCAGATCAGTTATCAACCATTGAAGATGTGAAACGCGATATGGAGAAACCGTATCCAATGGATCGAATCGTTTGTGGAGATGTCGGTTACGGAAAGACTGAAATTGCGATTCGTGCTGCATTTAAAGCAGTGCAGGATGGAAAGCAAGTCGCAGTTCTTGTTCCAACAACGCTGCTTGTCCAACAACATGCCAAGACTTTTGCAGAAAGATACTCTGGCTTTCCGATTCGAGTAGCTGGTTTATCTAGATTTAATACTGCAAAAGAATCAAAAGAAATATTGGCCGAGCTAACAACGGGCAGCGTGGATGTGGTCATTGGCACCCATCGCGTACTTTCGCAGGATGTAATTTTCAAGGATTTAGGCTTGGTAATTGTCGATGAAGAGCAGCGTTTCGGTGTTGAACAAAAAGAGTCGCTCAAGAAAATGCGCACCACCGTTGATGTATTAGCAATGTCGGCTACGCCAATTCCGCGCACCTTGGAAATGGCAGTCACGGGTATACGTGAAATGTCGACCATTACAACACCACCGGAAGAGCGCCACCCGATCCTTACGTACGTTGGTCCAAGTGAAGATGCACAAATTCGTGCCGCCATTCACCGCGAACTTCTTCGTGATGGGCAAATTTTCTACATTCATAATCGAGTCGAATCGATTGATCGCGCTGCAGCAAAAATACAAGAGTTAGTGCCAGAGGCGCGAATTCGAATTGCCCACGGGCAGATGAGTGAGGGCGCACTAGAGGATGCAATTCTAGGATTTTGGAATAGAGATTTTGATGTTCTTGTCTGCACCACAATTGTGGAGAGCGGCTTAGATATTGCTAATGCAAATACTTTAATTGTCGAGCGTGCTGAAAATTTTGGCTTATCCCAATTGCATCAATTACGTGGTCGCGTTGGTCGTGGTCGTGAAAGAGCCTATGCATATTTCTTATATCCGCAGGATCAGCCACTCTCTGAAATCGCACTCGATCGATTAAAGACAATCGCAACGAATACCGATCTAGGTGCAGGTATGCGAGTCGCTTTAAAAGATTTAGAGATTCGTGGTGCTGGAAATTTACTGGGTGGCGAACAATCAGGACACATTGCTGATGTTGGATTTGATTTATATATGCGCATGGTTGGTGAGGCGGTTAATGACTACAAAACGGGGATTATTGAGAAAGAAGAAGAGAGCCATGAGTGCAAAGTCGAGTTACCAGTAAATGCGCACTTATCTGAAACTTATGTACCGGGAGAGCGCTTAAGACTTGATTTATATAGACGTTTAGCCGATGTAAAAAGTCCAGCAGATGTGCAATCTATCCGTGAAGAGTTAATTGATCGCTTTGGTGAACTTCCTGAAGAAGCCCAAGCACTGTTAGCCGTTGCGCAATTGCGTGCCCTTGCTAAGTCGCATGGAATACATGAAGTAGTTGCGACTGGAAAATTCTTACGACTAACCCCACTTACCTTGGCCGAATCGCGCCAGCTTCGCCTAACTCGCCTCTACCCAGGATCACTTTATAAAGGTGCCACCCGCACTGCGCTAGTAACGCTGCCAAAAAACCCTGCATGGAGCCCGTCCCAACCCACTGTGGAAGTAGTGGATACTTCTCTTCTGACTTGGGTAACTGAGGTCGTCGATCAATTAACGAAAGCGGGAAATACGTGAAGAAGATTCTGACTGTTCTGACTCTGGCAACTGCCCTACTTCTAACTGGATGTTCATCTACAAATGAAGCAGCGACAATTGGTGGCTTTAAGATTTCCCAGACCACGTTGCAGTCCAGCATTGATGCAGTAATGGCAGAACGTAAAGGTGTAGATACCACGCAGATGCAACTTGAAACTGGCGAAGAATTAAATCGCGGTCAATTACGTTTTAAGATTTTAATGCATACCTTTGATGAGATTGCTAAAGAAGTAAAAATAACAGTCACTGCTAGCCAAATCGCTACCAAGAGAGACCAGATCGCACAATCAGTTGGTGGCAAGACTGAGTTAGTGAAGAATCTAGTTAACGCAGCTATTGCTAAACAGGATTTTGATACTTATGTCCGCGCAATAATTATCTCTGAGCAAATCGCAGAAGGACTTAAAGCATCTGGCGTTGCAGAAGCCGATGTTGCGGTTCGACTTACTGAATTACTCGCCGCAAAAGCCAAATCATTAAATGTCAGCATTAATCCACGTTATGGAGTTTGGGATAACGAAGCCGGTGATGTTGTCGCCGCTAAAGTCACAGGGGATGCAGTAGCACCATCTGCTAAGTAGTTCCATGACTCAATCAGAACTGCAGCGCCTAGTACAAGTGATGGATCGCTTGCGCTCACCGGGTGGTTGTCCGTGGGATGCCGAGCAAACCCACGAGTCACTTATTAAATATCTACTAGAAGAGTCCTACGAATTTATTGACACCGTTGATTCGGGTGATCGCGAAGGCATGCGTGAAGAACTTGGTGATGTGTTGTTGCAAGTTTATTTCCACGCACGAATGGCAGAGGATCATCCAACTGATCCATTTTCAATTGAAGAAGTTGCCAAAGGAATTGCAGATAAGTTAATTCGCCGCCACCCCCATGTATTTGAAGGGTTAGAAGTCACAGATACTGCTGAACTTATTGAAAACTGGGAAGCAATTAAAGCGAAGGAAAAAGGTCGCACCTCGGCCCTTGATGGAGTTGCACTTGCGCAACCAGCGCTATCGCTAGTTGAGAAACTGCTTTATCGTGCTGAGAAATATAAAGTCCCAGTTGAAATTAAAAAATATGAGAGTGAAGTTGCGCCATCTTTAGAGAGCGTTGGTGAAGCTCTCGCTTCAATTATTGCGTGGGCGCGCGATAACGAAATCGACCCAGAAAATGCGCTGCGCTTGTATGGACGCGAGATCGCCGAGCAAATTAAGGCGGCTGAAGCGCGGTAGTATCGGGTCATACCGTTCAGCGCTGAGCGTGCAAATTATCTAAATAACGTAGGAGACACATAATGGCAATTATCGAAGCAATCGGCGCTCGTGAAATTCTTGATTCTCGCGGAAACCCAACTGTTGAAGTTGAAATCGAATTAGAAGATGGCACCCAAGCTCGCGCTGCTGTTCCAAGTGGAGCATCAACTGGTGCATTTGAAGCTGCTGAACTTCGTGATGGCGATAAGAAGCGCTACCTTGGAAAAGGTGTTTTGAAGGCAATTGATTTTGTTAATAATGAATTAGCACCTGCCATTGAAGGTTTTGATGCGCAAGATCAGCGCCTAATTGATAATGAAATGATCAAATTAGATGGCACACCAAATAAATCACGACTTGGTGCAAACGCAATTTTAGGTGTTTCACTTGCTGCCGCGAAAGCATCGGCAGAATCTGCTGATCTCTCATTATTTCGTTATGTCGGTGGACCAAATGCACATGTGCTTCCAGTTCCAATGATGAATATTCTCAATGGTGGCGCACATGCTGATACCAACGTTGATATTCAAGAATTTATGATCGCGCCAATCGGAGCCGAAACTTTCCGTGAATCACTTCGCTGGGGTGCTGAGATCTATCACGCACTTAAAGCAGTTCTGAAAAAGCGTGGACTTGCCACATCGGTTGGTGACGAAGGCGGTTTCGCTCCAAACTTAGAGAGCAACCGTGCCGCTCTTGATCTAATCATTGAAGCAATCGAAGCCGCAGGCTTTAAGCCAGGTAAAGAAATAGCACTTGCTATGGACGTTGCAGCAACAGAATTTCACGATAACGGAAAGTATAAATTTGAAGGTTCACTCCGCTCTTCAGATGAAATGATTGCTTACTACGCTGAACTTGTTAGTTCATACCCAATCGTTTCAATCGAAGATCCACTAAATGAAGAAGATTGGGCAGGCTGGAAGTCAATGACTTCATCCCTCGGCTCAAAGATCCAAATCGTTGGTGACGATCTATTCGTAACGAATCCAGTTCGTTTGGCTCGCGGAATCGAATCAGATACCGCGAACGCACTTCTGGTTAAGGTAAATCAAATTGGAACTCTTACCGAAACACTTGATGCAGTTGATTTAGCGCACCGCGCAAATTACCGCAGTATGATGTCGCACCGTTCAGGTGAAACAGAAGATGTAACTATCGCTGATCTTGCAGTTGCAACTAACTGTGGCCAGATCAAGACAGGTGCACCTTCACGTACCGAGCGCGTCGCAAAATACAACCAACTTTTACGTATCGAAGAAGAGCTAGCAGAAGGCGCTGTATACGCTGGTCGTGACGCCTTCCCACGTTTTAAGGGATAGTTAAAGGTTATTCATGAAGCGCGGTCGACGTAATTACTCATCACGTCGCCGTTCCTCTAGCCGTTCGCGCAGCACAGGTAACGCCCGCCCACTGGTGCTCTTTGCGATTATTTTTGTATTTACTTTGACGCTAGCGCCACCGATTAAGAGTTACTTCACTCAGCGAGCGCAAATTAGCGCTCTCGAAGCTCAAGTAAAAAATGACCGCGGAGCACTTGCCGCAGCGCGCGCTGAATTAGATCTTTGGCGCGATCCGAATTACGTAAAATCAAAAGCACGTGAACGTCTACATTTTGTTTTGCCGGGAGAGCGACAGTACATAGTTGCAGGCGCGAAAGAAGATGCTCTGCAAGCCCAGTCAAACGTTGTGGTCTCACAACTTCCTGAAGGTGCACCTTGGTATTCAAAATTAATTGCCTCAGTGACAGAAGCTGGCTTATAAGTAATGACTGATAAAGCAACCCAGAAAGATTTAGATTGCATTGAAATCCAATTGGGGCGCACACCCCGTGATGTTCACGCAATTGCCTCTCGTTGCCCTTGCGGTAATCCGGCAGTCGTTGAAACACCACCACGATTGGCACACGGTGAACCATTTCCAACTTTTTACTATGCAACCTGCCCGCGTTTAACTGCAGCAATCTCAACTCTTGAATCAACTGGCTTGATGGCAGAAATGAATGAACGTCTTCTAGTCGATGCCGAACTTGCTGGTTCTTATGCCGCAGCACACGATGATTACTTAGCGGCTCGTGCAGCGCTACAAATGGATGTTCCAGAAGTCGAAGGAATTTCCGCTGGTGGTATGCCAAAACGCGTTAAGTGTTTACATTCACTAGTTGCACATTCCCTCTCTGCAGGTCCCGGAGTTAATCCACTTGGAGATGAAGCGTTAGCGCTCTTGCCACAATGGTGGAGGGACGAACCATGCGAGTAGCAGCCATTGATTGCGGTACTAATTCAATTCGTTTACTGATTGCCGATATTGATGGCGACTCTTTTCGCGAAGTCACTCGACTGATGGAAGTTGTTCGGCTCGGCCAAGGCGTTGATAAGACTGGGCAATTTCATCCTGATGCCATTGCTCGAACACTAACTGCAGTTGATTTATTCGCTGCCGAAATTGCAAAACGTGGTGTTGAAAAAATCAGATTCTGCGCCACTAGCGCAACAAGAGATGCCACTAACCGTGACTTATTTATCGAAGGTGTATTTGACCGCCTAGGTATCCGCCCTGAAGTGATCTCTGGTGAAGAAGAAGCCCGACTCTCCTTTATGGGTGCAACTAAAGATCTACCTGCCGCAGATGGACCGTTCTTAGTAGTCGATATCGGTGGTGGATCAACTGAATTCGTTTTTGGAACCGCAAGCGTTGAATTCGCGAAAAGTGTAAATATTGGTTGTGTTCGTATGTCAGAGCGCCACTTCACTGGAGATCTTCCAGATCCAGGACAAGTCGCCTCAGCCACTGAAGATATTGATGATGCGATTTCACAAGCTGCCAAAATCGTTCCTATTACCAAAGCAAAAACTTTAATTGCAGTTGCAGGAACAGCAACAACAGTGGCTGCTGCCGCTTTAGATTTACCAGAATACGATCGCTACGCAATTCACTTGTCACATATCTCCGCCGAGAAAGTACACGCTTGCTCGCAAATGTTTCTTAAAGCAACCCGCGCCGAGCGAGAAGCACTTGGCTACATGCATCCGGGTCGAGTCGATGTAATTTCTGCAGGATCTCTAGTGCTTTCAAGAATAATGAAGGCAACCGGCGCTTCAGAATTTATTGCTTCTGAATCAGACATTCTTGATGGAATGGCTTGGTCGCTTGTATAAAACGTTAGACCTGCTTGATTCAGCAATCGTTAAATGTAAAAAATGTCCACGCTTAGTTCAGTGGCGTGAAGAAGTCGCAATCGTAAAAAGAAAATCATATGAGACTGAAAAATACTGGGGTAAACCAGTTCCTGGATTCGGTTCGGCTAAAGCTCAAATAATTGTTCTCGGACTTGCCCCCGGCGCTCACGGTGCCAACCGAACTGGTCGAGTCTTTACTGGGGATTCTTCTGGTGACTGGCTCTATAAAGCACTTCACAAAAACGGATTAGCGAAAATCCCGACAAGCACGTCAAAAGATGATGGCCAATTATTAATAAACACTCGAATTCTCTGTGCAGTGCGTTGTGCGCCACCAGATAACAAACCCTCTACTGAAGAGAAAAACACTTGTGCGCCTTTCTATAAAAATGAAATAGAACTATTAATGCCCACAGCCAGATCATTCCTAGCCTTAGGCAATCTAGCGTGGACCACACTTCTTGCAACCCTTGCAGAGTTAAATGTTGAAATTCCAAAACCCAAGCCGCAATTTACGCATGGCGCATCATTTATTTTCATTGGCACAGATGGCTTGAAGCGGCAGGTAATCGGCAGTTACCATCCGAGTCAGCAGAACACATTTACTGGAAAACTGACCGAGAAAATGCTGGATTTGGTAATAAAGAAATCTAAAAACTTTACAAATTAATAAATTCACTTCTTATAAATGTTTTGTCGCTGCCCGATTTTAATTACTCTGATTATTAAAGCCTTACTTTTAAATGAGTAAATAATTCGTAGATTTCCGAGTCTTATTCTGTAACCCTCACGATTAGTAAGTTTGCGCGCCTTTGGAGGAATCGGATTAATTCTCAGCAATTCAATCGCTGCATAAATCTTTTTCGCATCTGAGCTATTCAATTTCTTTAGATATTTCAGTGCATCTGGTTCTATTCGAACTGAATACACCGTTACTCCCAGCCCAACTCCTTCTTTACTTTCTCCCATGGAATTGAGGTATCCGGCCCAGTGGTTGCCTTATCGAAGTCCGCAATATCTTCTAGCTCTTCCATCGCTTCGACCATTTTCTCGTACATTGGAGCGCTTACTAGAAATGCAATCGGTTTACCGTGCTTTGAAATTTCAACTGGTGCTTTTTTGCTGCTAAAAACGGCGTGAGATATGTCAGCCCGTAATTGAGAAATCGTGAATGTGGTCATTTCTAAATTGTACTAAACTATTAATATTTTGTACAAAACTTTATAGACGGGTGGATTCTCCTTATTCGGGTAATTCGCAATAAGCGGGAGTAAGAAGAAAAAAGCACCAAAAAGATTTTACTTTCGATTTTTGTGCTCCCTTTCTTGGGT
This sequence comes from Candidatus Nanopelagicales bacterium, assembly GCA_038320375.1. Lineage (GTDB taxonomy): Bacteria > Actinomycetota > Actinomycetes > Nanopelagicales > Nanopelagicaceae > Planktophila. Next base: position 125 of record JBBQEE010000007.1, on the reverse strand, counting down.
CACTTAATAGGTTTGTCCGATCAAACTTTTGGTGCGTGGGCAGGTGCTGCTGTTCACGATGTTGGTCAAGTGATTGCAACAGCCTCTGTTTGGAGTGATGACGCAGTTAAGTCAGCAGTTGTAAT
>JBBQEE010000006.1:0-16487 GCA_038320375.1 Candidatus Nanopelagicales bacterium | reverse complement strand
TTTATGTAACACCAACTGCTAGAGCAGGAAAGGCCTCTCTTTGGGGTGAATTGCTTTCAACAGCATGTAATTTCAAAGGCGTGGCTGGATCACTAGCCGATGGTCCTTCACGAGATCTAGCACGTACTCGCGCCATGGGATTCAAAATCTTTGGTACGGGTTCACTTCCAATTGATATTAACGGTCGCTACGAAGTAGTCGCACATAATGTTGCGGGCGTTATCGATGGAATTAAAATCAATCCGGGAGATCTGATCGTTGGAGATGTTGACGGTGTAACGATTGTGCCAACTGCAGCAATTGATGAAGTCATCAAGCGAGTAATTGAAAAGAACTCGGGAGAAAGCGATTTCAGAAAAGCAGTTAAAGAGGGAATGTCACCTTCAGCAGCATTTGCGAAATTCGGAGTGCTCTAAACCTTTACTTTAATTTATCTCGATCAAGTAAATATTGCGGGGCATACCCAAATCTTGCTATAAAACGTGCGCTTGAATACGGCGCTTTATTGCCAGATAGATCTCCGCGAATCTCGCTACTTGGATGAAACTTTTTCATAAGTTCTAACGTTGGCGCTACCGCCATGGTGTCCGGAGCTGCAAAGTTAAATGTCGCCGCTCCCCTGAAATCACTCATAACGATCGTCTCCAGCGCCGCAGCTGCATCACGTAAATCTAAATAGCACCACAGCACCTTGGGAACTATGCCTTTTGGAAATCGAACATCTGGAGGCAAGGTGTCTTCATTTTTGAAACGGTGCGCCAACTCGTACGTTTTATCTGGCAAGTTTGTCCAAGGAAAGCGCATTCCAACGAAACTAATCCCGGTTCGGGCAAACCACATCTTCGCTGAAAGTTCATTGACCTCTTTTGAAAGCGCATAACTTTCTTCATATTCAAGTGGATGATCCTCATCCATTGGAACGTACTTTGGAGATGTCCATTCTTCCGAATATGCAGTTCCGTATGCCGAAAGACTGGATGCATAAGCAACTATTCGCACACCAGCATTGGCAGCGGCGCTGAAAACTGCGAATGAAGAAACCACGTTATTGGAGAAAACTGCATGTTGTCTTTTATCGGTTGGGTTAGGAATTGCAGCTAAATGAATTACCGCTTCAGCACCAACCATCACACTGTCGCAGAATTCAAGGCTAGATAGATCGCCAACTATTACTTTAAGTTCGGGTGAAACTTCGCCTTCTCGGCGGTCCACTGGAATTACTTCATGGCCTTTGGCAAGTAAATGCTTTGCAGTTGCGCTTCCGAGAAGTCCGGTGGCCCCAGTAACAACAATTTTCATGTCTCTATCGTAATCAAATAAAAGTGGGCCCTGTCGGGCTCGAACCGACGACCCACGGATTAAAAGTCCGTTGCTCTACCGACTGAGCTAAAGGCCCCACAGCGCTTAGCAAAATATCGCTAACCACTTGGCGTATCGTAGCGGAGATTTATCTTCCTTTTGACGCTCGCATTAAGCGGTCACGAATAGCAAGTGCCAAGCCATCTCCTGAAGGTTCTTGAACAACCACTAACGTCAAACCTGCTTTATCTGCAGCGCGAAGTGCGGTGTAAAGAGTGCGAGCGAATTCTTCAATATTTTTTGGGGCAGCCAATCGCAATACATTCTTAGGAGTTGCTATTTCATCAAGTGCGATTAATCCTTCACCATCGATTGCAACTCGATTGAGTTCGACGGTTGCAGCAGGTGAATAATGATTTTCTAACGAACCACTAACGCGGATATTTGTTGATGAATCTGAAACTTTTAGTCCAGTTGATTTCTCAATCAGTTCTTTCGTAATCGCTCCTGGACGCAAAATTCGTGGTGCAAAAGAAGTGCAATCAATAATGGTGGATTCAACACCAACCATTGATTGGCCGCCATCGAGAATTAAATCTGCTGGCGCTAAATATTTCGAAAGTTCTTCACTTACCGCTTCAGCCGATGTGGGAGATACATGGCCGAATCGATTGGCACTTGGCGCAGCAATCGCTTTTCCACCAACTCGTTCAAAAGCTGCAAGCAGTGCCAGTGCTACGACATGATCGGGAACTCGAAGTCCGACAGTTGGCTGACCACCAGTAATAAAATCTTCAGCCAAGATTGACCGTTTTAAAATTAAAGTCATTGGGCCCGGCCAAAAATCTCTAGCAAGAGCGATTGCGTAATCTGGGATTTCATCAGCCCACTCACCCATCAAATTCATTGAATGAATATGGAGAATTAGCGGATGATCCGCAGGGCGACCCTTTACTTCATAAATTCTTGCAACTGCCTGCGCGTTTGTGGCATCAGCGCCAAGGCCGTAAACAGTTTCTGTGGGAAAAGCGACTAGTCCACCACTCTTTAAATACGCGGCGGCAGATGTCAGCGCATCTGCTGTGCACTTCGATACAAATTCACCACCGCTCATGTGCGCAATTATCGCGCCTTTTTGCGAGAAGATAACCACATGGCCACGCAGGTAAAAGTTATGCAGATTATCGCCCGTATGAATGTGGGTGGGCCTGCTGTGATTGTGGCAGATTTAATGCGTGGTCTTGATGGGGCAGATTTTAATCAAATACTTGTAACCGGATATTGCGATGAAAATGAAGCAGATTATTTGGAGACCGTTGCAACAGATATTAAAGCTACGAGAATTGCTGGTTTAGGTAGATCGGTCTCACTGGTGGCAGACCTAAAAGCTTTCATCGGGTTGATTTCATTAATTCGTAAATTCAAACCGGATGTCATTCACACGCATACTGCAAAAGCAGGAGTGCTTGGGCGTCTTGCTTCAATTCTCGCTGGGCGAGGTGCGGTGCGCGTTCACACTTTTCACGGGCATTTATTGCATGGTTATTTTAATAATTCAAAAACTAAATTAGTTATTATGATTGAGCGCTTTTTGGCATCAAGGACCAGCGTTTTGATTGCGATTGGAAATAAGGTTAAGGAAGATTTACTAGCTGCCGGTATCGGGAGAGAAGAAAAATATCGAGTATTTTTTCCTGGATTGGCGCTTCCAAAACCTTTTGAAAAAGCCTCGGCAAAAACTGCCCTTGGCTTGAATACTGAGACTTTGTACTGCACCTTTGTTGGGCGATTGACTCAGATAAAACGTCCTGATCGCCTACTGGATGTAGCGCAGGAGATGAAAAACCGAAGCATTGATATTAGTTTTTTAATTGCCGGCGAAGGTGATTTGTTTGAGAGTTGTAAGAAGCGTGCAGAGGCTGATCAATCAAGCGTTACTTTTCTAGGTTGGCGAAATGATATTTCTCAAATATTCGCGGCGAGCGATATCGCTATTTTGACTTCCGACAACGAAGGCATTCCGTTAACTTTGATACAGGCCGCACAAGCCGGACTTCCAATCGTGGCAACCAACGTTGGATCTATTTCAGATATCGTGATTGATCAAAGTACGGGTTATTTAACTGAAAAGTCACCTAGCGCAATGGCGGATGCGATTGAGAAATTAGTTCGAGATCCAGAGTTACGAAAAATAATGGGTACTGCTGGTAAAGCTCGGACAAGTCAGTACTTCTCATTAGAACGCATGATTGCTGACCATAGCAATCTATATAAAGGGCTATAAGGGCATATTTAACTCACACAGAGATCACAGATTTCCCACAGTTACGATTATAAATATAGGAGATACTTAACCCATGAGAACAACTCGCATTCGTAAAATCGCAGTAGCACTGACCGCTCTCTCATTAGTTGCTGGTGCAGCGCTTGCTCTTCCAGCCAGTGCGGCAACCCCGACACGTTACATAACTGTAAATTCAGAGGGCACCGTAAAAGTTACCCCTGATACGGTTCGTCTAAATGCAGTCGTCAGCGTTGTTGCTGGGACAAATAAGGAAGCACTTTCGCAGACATCTACATCGGCAGCCGCTGTGCGTGCGGCGCTTACGAAGAGCGGAATCGCAAAGACTGAAATAGCAACTCAGAGCATCACCGTCTATCCCGAATACAACTACACCCCAGAAAAGGGTTCAGTATTAATTGGATATCGCGGGTCACAAACTTTTGTAGTAACTATTAAGAACGCCGAAGGAGCTGGCGCAATTGTTGATGCAGTTGTTGCTGCTGGTGGAGATAACTTGCAGATTCAAGGCGTCACACCGTTTGTACTAGATGCTTCAAAGTCCACAGAGTCTGCACGAAGTGTTGCAGTCATCAATGCAAAAGCAAAGGCAACTTCTTATACAAAATTACTTGGCGTTAAACTTGGCAAAGTAAATTACTTAGTTGAGAATTCCAGCCCAAATAACTATCCACCACAGATGGCAATGACAAAGAGTGCAGATGCCATGGAAACAGTTGTTGATCTCGGTCAACAAGATGTCACAGTTTCAATCACTGTTCAGTGGGCACTTCTCTAAATCGCATTAATCTCGCTTAAATCTCACTATCTATTGGGGCATCGAACCGATTTTGGATTGAACCCCTTCAACGGGTACGATTTGCGAGCCTCGAACGTCCCCATCGTCTAGGGGCCTAGGACATCGCCCTTTCACGGCGGTAACACGGGTTCGAATCCCGTTGGGGGCACGCAAGACGTTTTAAAAAGGCTTTAAGGTGACATAAGAGCCACTTATGTTAATTATTCCTAAGGCCCGGTAGCGCAGTTGGTTAGCGCGCCGCCCTGTCACGGCGGAGGTCGCGGGTTCAAGTCCCGTCCGGGTCGCGAGAAGAGAGTGTCCACACACTCTCTTCTTTTTTAAATTTTTAAGTAAAGTTTTTAAAAACTAAATATTGGCTCGGTAGCTCAGTTGGTACGAGCGCGCGACTGAAAATCGTGAGGTCGACAGTTCGATCCTGTCCCGAGCCACTCTAGATTTACTTCAGGCAATAAATTTAACCGATAAATAAAAGTTAGAAATTAACCAGCAGATCCGGAACCAGATGGTCCTGCTTTGCGCTGAACCTGCGGTGCGCCGCCACTGCGCTGTCCGCCACGAATCTTTGATCCGCCTTCAGCGTTGGCTGGTGAACCAGGTGCGCCCTTTTTATTTTTCTTCGCTTCCAGAGCTGCGAGCATTCTAGCTTTTACATCATCGTTGTTAGCCATGTCTCTACTCTACCCCTCAGATGGAATTCTTAAGAAGTAAACCAATTTCACGAGCCAAGCAGTTCCTCCGATAGCCATTAATTGATAACCATATGAATCTGGCCAAGCATAAATACCTAGCGCGAGGACACCATAGAACGCAGCAAAACTCCAAAGGGTTATGGCAGTTGCTTTGCGATGCAAACCTTTACGCATCAAGCGGTGCGATAAATGGTCGGTGCCACCTTGAAACGGTGAGATTCCGCGATAAATTCTGGAAGAGACCGCAACCGTTGTATCTAAAATCGGAACTGCTAATAGCGCGAGTGGGATAGATAAAGATTTTATTTGAGGGACAACACCGGGGCTCAATCGAATTGTCAGCACAGAAACAATAATTCCTAAAAACAGCGCTCCCGCATCTCCCATATATATCTTGGCCGGAGCACGATTCCAGATTAGAAAGCCCGCAGTGGCGCCAGCAGTAACTATTGCAAGGGCACTGACCAAGATCTGTTGCCGGTCGTAGGCAATAAAAAATAGAAAAATAGTAATTACTGCAACGGTACCTGCGGCACCACCATCTAAGTTATCAAAGAAATTAATTGAATTGCAGACTCCAACAATCCAGAGTACCGAAATCGCATAATTAAGAATCGTATTATTAAAAGCAATTCCTAAAGTATCGGTGGCAGTTAAAATAATTGCGACTACGAATCCAGTTGCAGTTTGAGCCAATAAACGTGGCCAAGGCTGCAAGCCTTTCAAGTCATCAATTAACCCCATCAACGAAATTGCCATTGCTGGAACTAGAACAAAACTTGCTAAGCGGAAAGTTTCCATCGAAAAGTCCACCGCAAGGAGCGAGCCATAGGAAGCTCCGACAACTCCGATCGCAATTGCAACTCCCCCTAAATAAGGGACTGCTTCCTTTTGGGATTTGCGTTCCAAGTTTGGTGCATCAACCGCTCCGACTTTGATTGCCAATTTGCGCATCAGTGGCGTTAGCGAACCAACAAAAATAAATGTAAGCGCGCCAAGCAGCAGGAATTGCGATATTGAATATTCCATTTAACTAACTATTTATCTTCGCTCTTAAAATAATTATCACGTAACTCGTCAACTTCGGATTTACGGAAGCGGCGATGTCCACCGAGAGTGCGAATTGAAGTTAACTTGCCGGCCTTAGCCCAACGTGTAACCGTCTTTGGATCAACACCAAACATCGCAGCAACTTCACGGGGGGTGAGCAATATTTCAGCATCAGGAATGCGATTCATTTCTCACCTTTCTTCATGGTCGGCCGCGCAGTTTGTGCATGTCCGATTTGTGACGACTGTCGGAAGTATCCGCCAAAGTGAGCGTAAATAGCAAGATAAATTCGAAACAAAAGTTCTGGTTTTTAGCTTGCAGACTCAAAGCCCTGCACTAAACGCCAGCGCGTAACTAAGCGCTCATAACCTTGCCCCGCCATCTCGCCATCGCCTGCCGCTAATCCAGAAAGTGAGAGAAGTACATCTTCCACTGAAGTATCTGCCGCTAAACCAGTTTCTTCACCCGCTAATCGCAAGCCATGATCCAAATAACTAGCCAGCCCACCGTAATCGAGTTCTATGAGTGATTGATTGTGAAACATTTCTAGCCACTCAAGTAAACGTTCGATTTCACCTTCGACAGATCCTTCACCAAAAGAATTCAAAACCGTTTGATGGGCAACTTGAGTTCGGGCTTTGGCATCTGAAATCTTTGTCCTCAAAACACAGAATGGTCCATCAGAATCCTCACCACGTTCGCGATCTTCAGGTAAAAATAATGAGAACCAACGGGGAGGAATAATCCAATTTTCAGTCAAGATATGTGGGACTCGATCTTCACGAAGATCTACTCCAGCCGTTATGACATCTTCTAACGCTTGAGAAACAAAAAATGGTGTGATTGAGGAGGGAAGTGATTCTTTGAAATCATCTAGCGCTGCCCAACAACGTGTCGCTGTTGACCACGGAGATATATAACGGATTCCATCAATATCTAATACATGCGCGCCATCGGGGCGACCAGCAGGAGGTTCTGGAAAAACTAATCGGCGCAGCGCTAATGTTTCTTCTTCGCGGGTTGAATTTACATTCGGTGATAGTTCTTGCCAACGCAAACGATCAGCACGCTCAAAGGCTGAAAGTGGTTCGTAAATTCGTAGCGACGCTACGTACGGTGTTGGTCTCACAATTTTTACTGGTGAAGATTAAGCACGAGGGATGTAATTACCCTCAGCAAATGGATCTTCATCATTGCCAGACTTATTTGAAGTGTCCTCACCATGAAGTTCTTTAGTGAGTCGATCAAGGTCCATCTCTTGTGAGTTGTACTTTAGATCTCTGGCTACTTTTGTTTGTTTTGCTTTGGCACGGCCGCGACCCATAGGGCGACCTCCTTACTCATTCGCAATTTCGTCAAGACGCGTAGGTTATCGCGTCCTGTAGTTACCTTCCAAAGCAGCCGAACCGGGACCATTTTGAGCGTGAATTGAGCCTGAAACCCAGGCTTTCATCCCTCTGGCGGCCAAGGAACGAATCGCCAGATCAGCAATTTTGGGATCCAGAATTGCCACCATTCCGATGCCACAGTTCCAAGTTCGCTCCATATCCGATTGTGGAGTTCCTCCGGCAGATGCCATGAATTCCATTTCGGGAGGGAGAGACCAAGTGCTGCGATCGTATTTTGCAATCAAACCATCTGGAATGACGCGCGCAGTGTTATCTGCCAAGCCTCCGCCAGTGATGTGAGAGAAAGTACGAATATTTTCTTGCTGAGAATTTATCAGCGCTAGACAATCTAGTGTGTAGATTTCAGTTGGAGTTAAAAGAATTTCACCAATTGTTTTGTCAAAACCCTCATATGTTTTACTGAGATCTAGGTTTTGGGTTTTTAAAATATGGCGAACTAGTGAAAAGCCATTTGCATGAAATCCACTTGCCGGCATTGCCACAATCACATCACCAGCTTTTACTAAGTGTGAACCAAGTTGTTTATCGGCATCAACTGCACCAGTTGCGGCTCCGGCAATATCAAATTCGTCATCGGCAAGTAATCCGGGGTGCTCAGCAGTTTCTCCACCAATCAAAGCAGTGTTTGCTTTTTCGCAACCACGAGCAATGCCACCAACAATTTCAGCGATACGTTCTGGGATAACTTTTCCGACTGCGATGTAGTCAGTCATAAAGAGTGGTTCTGCTCCACAAACGACTAAATCATCAACGACCATTGCTACTAGATCTTCGCCAATGGTGTCGTATTTTCCAATCAATCGCGCAATTTCAGTTTTAGTACCAACTCCATCTGTGGATGTCGCAAGCAGTGGCTTATTGAATTTCTTTAAGGCGCTGGCATCAAAGAGTCCAGCAAAGCCGCCGATTCCGCCCATAACCTCTGGACGAGTTGCCTTGGCAATTGATGCTTTCATCAATTCAACTGCACGATCTCCAGCATCTATATCGACACCTGAATCTTTATATGTGCTCATGTTTTTTCTCTACTTCAGTAAGTTCTAAACGCATCTTGCCCTCTGACATATCTGCCGGAACTGCGATCGGGTAAGTGCCAGTAAAACAAGCGGTACAGAGCTTATTTTCTTCAATTGTTGTAGCCGCAATTAAGCCTTCGAGTGAAACGTAACTCAACGAATCGGCACCAATTGAGCGACGAATTTCTTCAATTTCAAGTCCACTTGCGATCAACTCAGCACGTGATGCAAAGTCGATTCCGTAATAGCACGGCCACTTAACCGGTGGACTAGAAATACGTACATGGATTTCACGAGCCCCAGCTTCACGCAACATTCGAACAATCGCACGTTGGGTATTGCCGCGCACGATTGAGTCATCAACAACAACGATTCGCTTTCCTTCAATAATTTCACGAAGCGGATTTAATTTTAAGCGGATACCCAACTGTCGAATTGTTTGTGAAGGTTGAATAAAGGTACGCCCCACATAGGAATTCTTAACTAATCCAAGTCCGTAAGGAATTCCTGATTGCTGAGCAAATCCAATTGCTGCTGGAGTACCCGATTCTGGAACTGGAATAACTAGATCAGCTTCCACGGGTGCTTCAATTGCCAATCGCTTGCCAAGGCGTACTCGTGTCGCATGCACGCTCTGTCCAGCGATTGTCGTATCTGGGCGAGCTAAATAAACATATTCAAAGATGCAGCCTTTAGGGTCAGGCTGAGCCCACATTTGAGAACGAATACCATCTTCATTAATTGAAATAAATTCACCGGGCTCTATTTCGCGAACAAAGGCGGCACCGACAATATCGAGTGCGGCAGTCTCAGAAGCAACAACCCAACCACGATCTAATTTTCCAATAACTAATGGGCGTACTCCATGTCGATCTCTTGCTGCGTATAAAGTCTTTTCATCCATAAAGACAAGGGAGAAAGCACCTTCTAACTTTGGAAGTACCGCTATCGAACTGGCTTCCACATTTTTTTCATCTTGTAACCCAATGAGTGCGGTCATAATTTCAGTATCTGTTGTAGCGCCACGATCGTTCTTAGGATTTTCGCCTTCGAGCTTATGAACGAGTTCGGCAAGTTCACCCGTATTGGTGAGATTTCCGTTGTGGGCAAGAGCCAAAGTGCCATATTTTGTAGGGCGCAAGGTTGGTTGCGCATTCACCCAAGTGCTTGAGCCAGTGGTGCTGTAGCGACAATGTCCAATAGCTAAATCACCAGTTAGCGATGCTAAATCAGATTCAGTAAAGACTTGTGAAACTAAACCCATATCTTTATAAATTAAAATTCGTTCGCCATCGGATGCAGCAATTCCGGCAGATTCTTGTCCACGATGTTGCAGCGCATATAAACCATAAAAAGTTAACTTTGCGACTTCTTCATTAGGCGCCCAAACTCCAAATACACCACATGCATCTTGTGGTGCTTTATCGTCCTCTAGAACATTGTGATTGAGCAATCCATCAGGGCGACGAGTCATGGCTTTATCCTAAGTGGCAATAAGTTAGTTAGATCTGCGCGCACTCCAGAAGCGTTGATTTTTCCTTCAGTCATCGCATCAGCCCATGATTTTTCACCGCTAGCAAGAGCCAACCAAGTATCAGCGTTCATTTCAATTACATTCGCTGGGGTGCCACGTGTGTGAGTTGGACCTTCCCCACATTGCACAGCCGCGTAAGGTGGAACTCTTACTTCTATGGCACGACCCGGTGCGCGCTCAACTAATATCGCCAAGGTTTCCTTGACTGCTTCAAGAATCTGAGGATCTCGCATATTCAACCAAACAACTTTGGAAACGTTTCGGTATGTGCAGTATGTAATTCAGATAATGGAATGTGCGCATCATTTATTTCAAGTGCGTCACCACCAGTCATACCAAGATAAGTCGCCTTGATTTTATATTTGGCAGCCATCGCATTGAGCGCTTGAGAATCTGCAGGATCAATTGCCACAACTACTCGACCCGGTGACTCGCTAATTAATGAAATTCCAGCATCTTCAATTCGAATTACGGCACCGACTTTATGACGTAGGACCATTTCGGTAAGAGTTGCACTTAACCCACCCTGGCTTAAATCATGGGCTGCCACAAATACTTTTGAAGTGCGACCTTCAACTAAGAAATCAATTAGGCGCATTTCGCGCTGCAAATCAGCGATTGGTGCCGATCCTCCACGTTGTCCATGCAGGTAAGCCCATTCGCTACCCGCAAGATCGTTCTTAGTTTCACCTAATAAATAGAGTTCTAAACCATCAGCGTCAAAACTCATTGGTGTGCGAGTACGCACATCATCAATGATGCCGAGAACACCAATAACTGGCGTTGGCAGAATTGCAACTGCTCCAGTTTGATTATAGAAAGAAACGTTGCCACCAGTTACAGGTAGTCCCATCTCTAAACATCCATCAGCTAAACCACGAACCGTTTCAGCAAATTGCCACATGACTCCCGGATCTTCAGGTGAACCAAAGTTAAGACAATTAGTTACTGCTAGTGGCTTAGCACCAGCAGTTGCGATATTTCGGGCTGCTTCAGCTAACGCTAACTTTGCGCCTTCATATGGATTTAAATAAGACCAGTTGGCATTGGCATCCGTTGCTACGGCAACACCTAGATGAGTTTTCTCATCAATACGAACCATTCCAGAATCATCTGGCTGCGATTGAATTGTATTTCCCTGAACATATCGATCATATTGTGATGTGACCCAAGATTTATCTGCCAAGTTTGGGGTTGCCGCTAACTTCAATACCGCCGCTTTAATTTCAGCGGCGCTTTTTGGAAGTGGAACATTTATAACTTCGGAATTGACTCGATCAATGTAATCAGGTTTTGCTAATGGGCGGTTATAGACCGGACCTTCGTGAGCCACGGTGCGTGGTGGAACATCAACAATTAACTCACCATGCCATGTAATTTCTAGCCTTTCACCATCAGTGACTTCACCAATAACTGTGACTGTAACGTCCCACTTTTTACAGATTTCTAAGAAACGATCAATATGTTTAGGTTCCACAATCGCACACATACGTTCTTGCGATTCTGACATTAATATTTCTTCTGGCGATAAAGTCGCATCACGAAGAGGAACGCGATCTAACTCCACCTTCATTCCACCGCTACCACCAGAGGCTAATTCGCTAGTGGCGCATGAAAGTCCAGCCCCGCCAAGGTCTTGGATACCCACCACGAGATCTTCGGCAAATATTTCAAGTGAGCATTCGATCAAGACTTTTTCAACAAATGGATCTCCAACTTGTACCGCGGGACGTTTAGCTGGTCCAGTTGCATCAAATGTTTCAGAAGCTAGAACTGAAACTCCGCCAATACCGTCGCCACCAGTCTTAGCACCATATAGAACAACTAAGTTGCCAGCACCAGCGGCCTTAGCGAGTTTGATATCGCTATGTTTCATCACACCAATGCAAAGTGCGTTAACTAGTGGATTTCCTAAATAACTTTCATCAAATACAACTTCGCCACCAATATTTGGTAAGCCTAGGCAGTTTCCATATCCACCGACTCCAGCAATTACACCGGGTAGCACTCGTCGCGTATCAGCAGCGGTGGCTGGTCCGAATCGGAGTGGATCCATAATTGCAATTGGTCGGGCGCCCATGGTGAGAATGTCACGAACAATGCCACCAACTCCTGTTGCTGCCCCTTGATACGGTTCGATAAATGATGGGTGATTATGTGATTCAATTTTAAAAGTTACTGCATACCCTTGACCAACATCGACTACTCCTGCATTTTCACCAATACCAACTAATAGAGCAGGAGTCTTTACCGCTTTATCACCAAACTGTTTCAAGTGAACTTTGGAAGATTTGTATGAACAATGCTCTGACCACATCACTGAATACATCGCTAACTCCGAAGAAGTTGGGCGGCGACCTAATATCTCTTTAATGCGCGAATACTCATCTGGCTTCAACCCTAATTCTGCAAATGGTTGAACTTGCTCTGGCGAAATTTCGGCAATGGTGACTGTATCTAACGCCATTTATTTCACCATCGCATTTAGAACAGAAGTAAAAAAGCCCAGACCATCTGCTGTTGGACCAGTCAAAGTATCGATTGCATGTTCTGGGTGTGGCATTAAGCCCACAATATTTCCTCTTTCATTTGTTATTCCAGCAATTTTATTCCTTGATCCATTGGGGTTTTCACCCACATATCGCGCAATTATTCGCCCCTCTGATTCGAGTGCAGCCAAAGTCGCATCATCACACTGGAAGGAACCTTCGCCATTTTTAAGGGGAATAATTATTTCTTGCCCGACTTCATAAGAGGATGTCCATGCACTCTGGTTATTTGTAATCTCGATCTTCTGATCTCGGCAGAGAAAATGTAACTCATGATTTCGAGTTAAAGCACCCGGTAACAAATGAGCCTCACAAAGTACTTGGAATCCATTACAGATTCCAAGAAGTGGCATGCCACCTTTTGCCGCTGCTATAACTTTCTCCATTACTGGAGCAAAACGTGAAATCGCACCGCAACGTAAATAATCTCCATATGAAAATCCACCGGGCAAAATAACGGCGTCGACGCCTTTTAGATCGGCATCACCGTGCCAAAGTGAAACTGCGGTTGTTCCCGCATGGTTAGCCGCACGAGCTGCATCGCGATCATCTAAAGTGCCGGGAAATGTTACAACGCCAACTTTCATTTATTTCTCAACGCTAACTTTGAAAGTTTCAATAACTGGGTTAGCCAGAAGTGTTTTAGCAGCCTTTTCAACTTCTGCGAGTTGCGCTGGAGTTGGATCACCATCAACTTCGATTTCAAATCGTTTTCCTTGGCGGACGCTCTTAGCAAATGTGAAACCTAGTCGAGGCAGCGCCGCTGATACGGCGCTTCCTTGTGGGTCGAGAATCTCTGGCTTAAGCATTACATCAACCACGATCTTGGCCATTTGCTGCTCCTTTTATTCGGTTGTTAGAACTTCATACCTGTAATACGAAAATATGCTTCTTCATATCGCGCAGCAGTTTTTTCAACTATTTCAGCCGGCAACTCTGGAGGTGGGCTTTTTTTATCCCATCCACTTTGTACAAGGAAATCTCTCACAAATTGTTTATCAAATGACGCCTGTGCGCTACCCGGAGCCCAAGTTGTGGCTTCCCAGAATCGAGAAGAGTCAGGCGTAAGAGCCTCATCGGCCAACATAATTGCACCTTTGGAATCACGACCAAATTCAAATTTAGTATCAGCCAAAATTATTCCGCGGCTGGAAGCAAACTCGGCTGCTGTTTTATATAAAGCCAGAGTTAATTCTCTAAGTTCTGCCGCAGCTTTTGGGCCGACAATTTTTTCTGCAGCAGCGAAATCAATATTGATATCGTGATCGCCAATCTCGGCCTTTGTTGCCGGTGTAAAAATTGATTCTGGGAGTTGTGAACCATCAACTAGACCCATTGGAAGTTTATTTCCGCAAACTTCCTGATTGCTTTGATATTCAATTAATCCGCTGCCAGTTAAATAGCCTCGCGCCACACATTCGATTTCAAACATATCGAGTGGTTTAACAATGACTGCTCGGTCTGTAACAGCATTTGGGACTTCATCACTAATTATGTGATTAGGGGCAATATCTTCAAGCAGTTCAAACCAAAATAGTGAGAGTTGAGTAAGTATTGCGCCTTTATTTGGAATTGTTGTTGGAAGCACCCAATCGAAGGCAGAGATGCGGTCAGAAGCGACCATCAAAATTTCATCTGCGCCATTTGTGTACAAGTCTCGAACTTTTCCAGTGCGAAGATGTTGCCACCCATTAATGGTTGGTGCTGGCGGTGCGCCAGCTACTCCGAAGCCACTCACCTGATGGAGTGTGGTTTGTACTGCGCTGCGGCAGGATGCGCGGAAGTAATCACTTCAATGCGATCAACAACTCGGGCAATTTGTTGGCGAGCATCTCCAGTAAATTCAATTGGTTTACTGATCAGTGCATCAAGATCCGCACGATCTAAGGGCATACGTGCATCCGCGGAGAGAGCATCAAGTAAATTATTTGGTTTTCCTTCGCGCATATCGAGAGCCGCTTTAACTGCATGTTCCTTAATTACTTCATGTGCTACTTCGCGACCAACACCTGCTTTGACTGCCGCCATCAAAATTTTAGTTGTTGCTAAAAATGGTAAATAGCGATCAAGTTCTGCCTGAATTACTTGTGGAAATGCACCAAACTCTGCCAGCACGGTAAGAGTCGTTTCAAGTAAACCATCGATGGCATAGAAAGCATCAGGCAGCGCAACTCGACGAACTACGCTGCACGAAACATCGCCTTCATTCCATTGATCTCCGGCAAGTTCTGAAACCATTGAAGCAAAACCACGCAAGATCACACTTAACCCATTGATGCGCTCACATGATCGCGTATTCATTTTATGGGGCATCGCAGATGAGCCGACTTGTCCCGCTTTAAAACCTTCAGTCACTAACTCAGCGCCAGCCATCAAACGTATTGAAGTGGCAAGAGATGACGGACTAGCCGCTAATTGAACTAGCGTTGTCACAACGTCGTAATCAAATGAACGTGGGTAGATCTGTCCAGTTGAATCTAAGACGCGATTAAATCCAAGTTCATTTGCGATCTCTATCTCTAAACTTTGATGAGATTTTGATGAGCCAAGTAAATCAATTGAATCTTGTGCCGTGCCCACTGGTCCTTTAATACCCCGCATCGGATATCGATCTTGTAGAGAAACTAGGCGCTCATACGCAAATAGAAGTTCTTCGGCGGCGGAGGCAAATCTTTTGCCAAGCGTTGTTATCTGCGCTGGAACATTATGTGAACGCCCAGCCATTGGTTGCTCAGAATATTCTGCAGATTTGGCGGCAAGGGCAGATAGAACAGCAACCACTTTGTCATGGACTATTTCCATACCATTTTTAATCTGTAGCGCTTCAATATTTTCGGTTAGATCACGACTAGTCATTCCAGCATGAATGGCTTCATGTCCGGCAAGTGCGTTAAATTCTTCGATCCGAGCTTTTACATCGTGTCTACTCTGTTTTTCACGATTATCGATGGATACAAGATCAACCTTGGTAATTACTTTTTCGTAATCAGCGATCACTTCAGCTGAAATAGCGTGACCTAATTTATTTTGCGCTCTCGCTACCGCTAACCAAAGTTTACGTTCGGCAATAATTTTTTCTTCAGGTGCGAATATGGCGCGCATCGCGCTTGATGCATATCTATCTGCAAGTACGCTCACTGACTTATTCTCCCCCATTTAATTGCCCTTCTCAGCGACCGACGCATTGAAAGCAATATCGTTTCGGTAAAACGCTCCAGCTAGTTCAATCTGTGAGATTGCCCGATAGGCGCGATCGCGCGCTTGCGTTAAATCTGATCCCATTCCCGTAACAGTTAAAACTCGCCCACCACTAGATTTAAGTTCTTCACTGTTTTGTGATGTACCTGCGTGATAAATCTTTGTTTTTTCGATTTTAGGAATATTTGTAATCACTTCATTAACACGTGGAGATTCTGGATAGCCATGCGAGGCCAAGACAACAGTTACCGCACTTTCATCGCGCCAATTTAAAACAACATCATCCAGAGAATTAGTTGCTGCTTTAAAAAGTAGTTGCGCCAGTGGAGTCTCTAAAAGGGGAATTAATACTTGAGTCTCTGGATCTCCAAAGCGCGCATTGAATTCAATAACTCGAATTCCGTGATCGGTAAGAGCAAGCCCGGCGTAGAGCAGCCCAACGAATGGAGTTCCGCGCGCCGCCATTTCCGCGATCATCGGTGCCAAAACTTTTTCATATGTTTCTTCAACAATGTCATCTGGCGCCCAAGGCAATGGTGAATATGCACCCATTCCACCGGTATTCGGTCCTTTATCGCCATCAAGCGCGCGTTTAAAATCTTGTGCCGGTTGCATCGGCAAGATATTTCGTCCATCTGAGAT
>JBBQEE010000005.1:0-16507 GCA_038320375.1 Candidatus Nanopelagicales bacterium | reverse complement strand
CATTATTGATGTGGAAGGTCATATCAATGACGAAGCGGTAGGCAGCAGTATTGCTGAGCTCCGTGGAATTTGCGATGACATTAGATTCCTAGGTTCATACCCAAGAGAGGCTCAGTAAAAATGATTGATATTAAGTTTTTACGTGAGAACCCCGATGTAGTTCGTGCTTCTCAAAAAGGACGAGGCGAAGACACAACTCTTGTTTATCAAGTGCTGACGATTGATGAAGTACGCCGTAAGGCTGTCACTGATTTTGAAACTGTTCGTGCTGAACAAAATGTTCTTTCAAAGTCAGTTGGATCTGCAAAAGGCGACGAGAAAGCGGCTCTTCTAGAGAACGCAAAGGCTTTAGCGGAGAAAGTAAAAGTTGCTGATGCAGCTCGCGCAGAGATTGAAGCTCAGGCAAATGCTCTGGTCATGCAGCTTTCAAATTTATTAGATCCGGAAGCACCGATTGGTGGTGAAGCAGACTTTGTAACAATTGAGCACGTTGGAACACCAAGAGATTTTTCTAAAGATGGATTTGAACCTAAAGATCATGTGGAACTGGGCAAACTTCTTGGGGCAATCGATACAGAGCGAGGAGCTAAAGTTTCGGGTTCACGCTCTTATTATTTGACTGGAACTGGTGCGATGTTGGAATTCGCACTGGTTAACTTTGCGATCCAAAGCGCTTTGAAAGCCGGATTTACACCGGTAATTCCACCAGTGCTGGTGAAGCCAGCAGCGATGGAAGGAACTGGATTTTTAGGTCAGGCAGCAGAGAATGTTTATCATTTAGAGAAAGATGACTATTACTTAGTAGGAACAAGCGAAGTTCCATTAGCCGCCTTTCATATGGATGAAATTTTGCCAGCCGAGAAATTACCAATGCGATATGCCGGATATTCATCTTGTTTCCGTCGCGAAGCAGGAAGTTATGGAAAAGATACCCGCGGAATTATCAGAGTGCACCAATTTGATAAAGTAGAAATGTTCTCATTCTGTAAGCCAGAGGATGCAAAAGAAGAACATAAGCGCCTATTGCAATGGGAAAAAGATTTCCTTAATGCGATGGAAATTCCATATCGAGTTATTGATGTTGCATCTGGAGATTTGGGTTCTAGCGCAACCAGAAAATTTGATATCGAAGCGTGGATACCGACTCAAAATGCGTATCGAGAAGTTACAAGTACTTCTAACTGCACGGAGTATCAGGCTCGCCGTTTAAATATTCGCTACAAAGATACTGATAAAACAAAAGCAGTAGCAACACTAAATGGAACTTTGGTTGCTATTCCACGAATGATTGTCGCGATACTTGAAAACCATCAAAATGCTGATGGCACCGTGAATGTTCCTGCAGCGCTTCAACCATTTCTTGGGACAAACCGATTTGAGCTTGTGTGATTAATTACCGCCCGAAGCTAATAGCAACAGATCTAGATGGAACGATAGTTCCTCACGATGAAGCGATCTCTCATCGAACCATTGCCGCATTTACAAAAGCGCGAGATCTTGGAGTTGAAATATTTTTTGTAACAGGCCGACCGCCACGTTGGATGGGGGATATACGCGAAGCATTTGATTTTGGAACTGTAATTTGTTGCAACGGTGGGCTTTTATACGATTTACATAACGATAAAGTTTTAGAGCAGTGGATGATTCAACCCACCGAACTCCAAAAGACTGTGGACTTACTTAGAGTTGCTATTCCAAATGTTTCATTCGCCGTTGAATCCAACGATCATTTCCATCGCGAGAAAGCTTATATTCCAAGATGGGATATCGGTATGGATGATATTGGTGTAGAAAAAATTGATGCAGTCACTAACCGACCAGCGTTAAAATTATTAGCTCGCCTTTCACAACAAGAATTGACAGCGGATGAAATGCTCGAGATTGCAACGCCGGTATTAAGTGGTGTCGTAACCGTTACTCACTCAGCAAATAATGATTCTTTGCTTGAAATCTCTGCGCAAGGTGTGTCTAAAGGTGAAACCTTGGCGATGATGGCGGCGCGCATTGGGATTACTGCTGAAGATTGCGTAACTTTTGGTGATAACCCAAATGATTTTTCTATGTTGCAATGGGCTGGGCGTTCATACGCGATGATCGATGGCCATCATATGGGTCCAGAGAATGCCAAGGACGTCGCCCCTCCACATAACGAAGATGGCGTTGCAATCATCATTGAAAAATTATTGGAATTAGAGCCGCAGTAAAGCCTAATTTTTACTGAAAGCGAACTTCGGGTAACCTTCCCCACGGAGGGCTCGCATAGCGGCCGAGTGCACCGGTCTTGAAAACCGGCATACGAAAGTATCGTGGGTTCAAATCCCACGCTCTCCGCCATTTTTTAAAGTTGTGGCTGACTTCATAGCCTTTGTGCGTGATCCCACCTAGCGAGTTTTCCTTTAAAAGCGCACACTTCTCCTAGTGATTGTCCAACCTTAAAAGGGGTAGAAATGTCGGGTGTTTTTTCACCAACGCGCGCCAAGATTAAAGAACGCACGCTGCGCACCGATAAGTGGTGGGTACAACCACTTCTTACATTTATGGTGCTTTTTTCATTTGTAATTTATGCAACTTTCAGAGCATTTGAAAATGCAAATTACTTTGTTAAAGATTCACATCTGATTTCACCTTTCTACTCACCGTGTTTATCGCAAGCTTGTGAAGCAGGCGCCACGCTCTTTGGTTGGACTCCAGTAAGTGCCCAGATTTTCAATTTTGCTTTATCACCGGCGCTAATTATTTTGATCTTTCCACTTGGGTTCCGAATGACTTGTTATTACTATCGCAAGTCTTATTACCGTGCATTTTGGCTATCTCCACCTGCTTGCGGAGTAGCCGAGCCACATAAAAAATACACAGGTGAAACCCGCTTCCCGTTGATAATCCAAAATTCACATCGTTACTTCTTTTATGCAGGACTTGTTCTCAATGTAATTCTTACCTATGACGCAATAATTTCTCTGCGCAATAAAGAGGGAGAATGGGGTCACTTAAGTGTTGGCTCGGTCGTGCTTTTGGTGAGTTCTACTTTGTTGTGGGTCTACTCACTCTCTTGTCACTCTTGCCGCCACACAATCGGTGGTCGCCTAAAGCACTTCTCAAAGCATCCGGTGCGTTACAAGTTATGGTCTATGACAACAGTTCTAAATGCTAAACATCAAAATTATGCCTGGTACTCACTTGCCGCTGTTGCTTTCTCTGACATCTATGTCCGCCAAGTAGCAACTGGCGCATGGACTAACTTCTACTTCTTCTAAAAGGAAAATCGAATATGACTCTAGAACGCCATAAATACGATGTTCTGGTAATTGGTGCCGGTGGTGCTGGATTACGTGCTGCAGTTGAAGCGCGTGAAGCTGGACTTCGCGTAGCAATTATTTGTAAATCACTATTTGGTAAAGCACACACGGTTATGGCTGAAGGTGGCGCTGCTGCATCAATGGGAAACGTGAACGATAAAGATGGCTGGATGGTGCACTTTCGTGACACTATGCGTGGAGGCAAATTCTTAAGCCACTATCGCATGGCAGAACTTCACGCCAAGGAGGCCCCAGATCGCATCTGGGAACTTGAAACTTGGGGTGCGCTCTTTGATCGCACTAAAGAGGGAAAGATTTCACAACGTAACTTTGGTGGACATGAGTATCCACGTCTGGCTCATATTGGTGACCGAACTGGCCTAGAACTAATTCGCACAATGCAGCAAAAAATCGTTGCGCTGCAACAAAAAGATGGTCGCGATACCGGCGATATGGAAAGTGGAATAAAAGTTTTTGCTGAATTAACAATCACAGATATTCTCAAGGAGAATGGAAAGATCGCTGGTGCCTATGGTTATTGGCGTGAAAGTGGCAAAGAAGTTTTATTTGAAGGACCAGCAGTCGTAATTGCAACCGGTGGCGTTGGAAAAACTTTCAAGATTACTTCTAATTCATGGGAAGGAACTGGCGATGGCCACGCTCTCGCTCTAAAAGCTGGCGCTAATTTAGTGGATATGGAATTTTTGCAATTTCATCCAACTGGAATGGTCTGGCCACCATCTGTTCGTGGAATTTTGGTTACTGAATCAGTTCGTGGAGAAGGTGGAGTGCTGACCAATAATCTCGGTGAGCGCTTTATGTTCAATTACATTCCAGATGTATTTAAAGATAAGTATGCTGACACTGAGGCTGAAGCCGATCGTTGGTATGAAGATCAGGACAATAATCGTCGCCCACCAGAACTACTTCCACGCGATGAGGTTGCGCGTGCCATTAATACTGAGGTGAAGTCAGGGCGTGGATCCGAACATGGTGGCGTTTATCTTGATGTTTCCAAACGAATATCAGCCGAGATAATTAAAAAACGACTTCCATCTATGTTCCATCAATTCTTTGAGTTAGCTGGCGTTGATATTACAAAGGAAGCGATGGAGGTTGGACCAACGTGCCATTACATAATGGGAGGCGTTGAAGTTGAACCAGATACTGCTGCTGCAATCGGGGTTCCGGGGCTTTTTGCAGCTGGTGAAGTTGCTGGTGGAATGCACGGGTCAAATCGGCTCGGTGGAAACTCACTTTCAGACTTATTAGTCTTCGGCCGCCGCGCAGGTATGGGCGCAGTTGAATATTTGAAGCACAACGGTGAAAATCCAGTCAGTGAATCAGCTATTACAAAAGCACGCGAAAAAATTCAAGCACCATTTGATCGTGAAGGTGGCGAGAATTCATATTCATTGCATAATGAATTGCAAGAAGTGGCTCAGAATTTGGTTGGAATTATTCGTACGGGCAGCGAGTTGGAAGAAGCAATTGTAAAAATTGCGGAAATCAGAAAACGTAGCGCAAATGTTGCCGTTTCCGGGGGTCGCGTCTTTAACCCGGGATTCCACCTCGCTTTTGATCTAGACAATATGTTGCTTGTCGCAGAAGCCACAGCTAAATCTGCTGTCGTTCGCAAGGAATCTCGCGGTGGTCATACGCGCGATGATTTCCCAACCATGGACACTAAGTGGAGACAGATTAACTTGATTTCATCTTATGATGGTGAGAAAGTAAATGTTCGAGAACAAGCTTTACCAGAGTATCCAAAAGAACTTTTTGATCTCTTTGATATTCATGAGTTAGAAAAATATATGTCACAAGAGGAAACCTTGAAAGGTGGAACCAACTAATGACACGTAATGTGAAACTACGTATCTGGCGCGGTGACTCAACTGATGGTGGGTTAAAAGATGTGACGGTTGAGGCGAATCCGGGAGAAGTAGTTCTTGATGTGATTCACCGTGTTCAGGCGACACAAATGGGAGATTTAGCTGTTCGCTGGAATTGCAAGGCCGGAAAATGCGGATCTTGCTCAATGGAAATCAATGGCAAGCCTCGTTTAGCCTGCATGACTCAGGTTGCCTCCTTTGGCGAAGAAGAAGTAATCACAGTTACTCCTTTGCGCGCCTTTCCAATTATTAAAGATCTTGTCACTGATGTTTCTTTTAACTATAAAAAAGCTATGGAAATTCCTGCCTATGAGCATCCTAAAAATCTTGCTCCGGGTGAGGCTCGTATGGAACAAATCGATGTCGAACGTTCGCAAGAATTCCGTGAATGCATCGAATGCTTCCTTTGCCAGGATGTGTGTCACGTTGTCCGAGATCACGAAGAAAATAAAAAGTCATTTGCCGGACCACGATTCTTTATTCGCATTGCTGAACTAGATATGCACCCACTCGACACTCTAAAAAATCGTAAGAAAACTGCGCAAGAAGAGCACGGCCTGGGAATGTGTAATATCACTAAGTGCTGCACTGAGGTTTGCCCAGTTGGAATTAAAATAACTGATAACGCAATTATTCCCATGAAGGAACGCGTTGCTGACATCAAATACGATCCAGTGCGCTGGTTAGGCTCAAAGATTCGCAAGCGCGAAGGTATCGTTTAACATATGAAGTCACTGCTACTCGTCGCCATTGGCGGAGTAGCGGGAACCTTGGTTAGGTTTGGGCTTTCAGTCTTAATTCCAAACGACCGTAATGGAACTTTGGCGGCCAATCTTTTAGGTGTTGCCTTAGCCACCGCCTTGCTTGTTCTCATGGAGCGTCGCGGAGTTACCAAACTTCGCCACCTACTTCTGCCTGGATTTTGTGCCGGCATGACTACATTTTCAGCAGTTACAGTCAATGTATTGGAACCGAGCAGCGGTGGCTTCCTATTTTTGCTTGAAAATGTATTTTTAAGTTTATTAATAATAATGTTTATTTTGCCACTGACCCGAAAACTGATTCTGGCTAAATAATGGAAACCTTATTCATTGTTATTGGAGCAGCTATTGGGGCGCCAACTAGATTTGCAATAGACCAATACATCCGTAAATTTTCGTCAAAGCCGTACGGTATTTTCTTAGTGAATGTTGTGGGCTCATTTATTGTTGGGTTGACATTTAATAAAACTGATTATATTTATGATCTATTTACCATTGGTTTTGCTGGTGCATTTACAACATGGTCAACTTTTATGTTAGATATTTATTTAGGTTTTGAATTAAAACGCTATCGAGAAATATCAATAAATCTAGCTATGTCACTTGGCTTTGGGCTACTCGCTGCGTACTTAGGAATCCAGATCGCAAGTTAATTAGCCGAGAATTGAAGCCATCCATGCTTCAACTGCATCAGGGTGGCGTGGAATATTCTCACTCAAGTTGAGATATCCATCAGCGGTAACCATGACGTCATCTTCAATTCGGATTCCAATACCTCGATATTCAGGTGCGAAAAGTTCATCATCTGGTTGAATATAAAGACCGGGCTCAACTGTTAAAACCATTCCTTCACGCAAAATGCCATCGCGATACATTTCTTGACGCGCATGTTCGCAATCGTGAACATCGAGACCTAAATGGTGGCTGACTCCATGCAAAGTCCAACGTCTATGTAAACCAACTTCAGGCTGCATTGATTCTTCGGCGCTAATAGTTAGAACGCCCATGTCAGCAAGGCCTTGCGCAAGAACTTGTTGTGCGGCGCGATTCACATCTAAGAAATTAGCGCCAGGCTTTACTGCGGCAAAACCTGCTAATTGCGCCTCATAAACCAACATATATAGGGCCCTTTGAGCAGGAGTAAATTTCCCATTTACTGGCAATGTACGAGTTATATCTGCAGTGTAATAAGAATCCATTTCAACGCCAGCATCTAACAATAAAAGTTCGCCATTGCGCACAGCGCCGTCATTGCGAATCCAGTGCAATACACAGGCATGCGAACCAGCGGCAGCAATTGTTGTGTAGCCAATGTCATTTCCTTCAAGTCGTGCGCGACCAAAGAAAGCAGCTTCAACGATTCGCTCACCTCTTGGATGATCAGCAGCAGCGGGCATCGCGGCAATAACGTCTAAAAACCCACGTCCAGTGGCATCTACGGCAGCCTGCAACTGGGCTACTTCGTAGGAGTCTTTTACTAAACGTTGTTCAGATGTAAATGAATTAAATTCTGCTTCACGAGGATGAACTGAAATTAATTTATCCATGAGCGCATCTTCGCCGCGGATTAAAAGCGTCTCTTTACTAAAACGCAACAGATCTTCAATTTTATCTACATTTTTTGTATCTACTTGATAAACAGTCGCTGCTTCCTCCAAAGTGAAATGACGACCTACCCAGAGTTCACCATATTTACGATCTGTGTAGAAAGCATCTGTCTCGCGGGTTGATCGAGGATGCAAATAAAGAGCTGAGTCATGTCCACCTTCAGTATTTGGTTCCAGAATAAGTACTGAATCAGCTACTGCATCCGAACCTTGAACACCGCTGTAATAAGCGAATGCACTGTGCGGACGATAAGTGTATTCAGTGTCATTTGATCGAGTTTTAAAATTTCCAGAAGGAATCACAATTCGTATTCCAGGAAATGCAGCTGATAAAACTTGTCGACGAGTAAATGCATAAGTGACGACTTCAAGTGGCTCTAAGCCTTCAAGAGCCGAAGATGCCCAACCACTTCGCATAAATTCAGTAAATTGTTCGGGCGGTGCAACATCGTAAGGCCGGACAGTATTTACTTCAGCAGACGAATTTTCATTCATGTTCTAAGAGTACATAGTTTGCACTTTCTTTGATACTGAAAAACTGGTTAAATGCACTTATGAATCAAGCAGATCCAGCACGTGGCGCCGAAGTTGCAGCGCTCGATAAAGCTCACGTTTTCCACTCTTGGTCTGCGCAAGGGTTAATTTCTCCACTACCCGTACAAGGTGGAAAAGGATGTTATTTTTGGGATTTCGATGGCAATAAGTTTCTCGATTTTTCTTCACAGCTAGTTTTTACAAATATTGGTTTTCAGCATCCTAAAGTCGTCAAAGCAATTCAAGATCAAGCGGAATTACTCACGACAGTCGCCCCACAGCACGCTAACGAAGCTCGTGGCAAAGCGGCAAAGTTAATTACTGAACGAGCAGAGTCGCACCTTAATAAAGTTTTCTTTACCAACGGTGGTGCAGACGGCGTTGAAAATGCCATTCGTATGGCTCGTATTCATACCCACCGCCATAAAGTTTTATCTTTCTATCGCTCGTATCACGGCAATACAACTTCAGCGATTACTGCAACCGGTGACCCACGTCGTTGGCCAAATGAATTTGCCTACGGACATGTGCACTTCTTTGGTCCGTATTTATACCGCACTGCCTTTTGGGCAAAGAGTGAAGAAGAAGAATGCCAGCGCGCACTAGAACATCTTGAAGAAACAATTAAATTTGAAGGCCCTAATACAGTTGCTGCTATTTTAATTGAGTCAGTTGTTGGCACCTCCGGAGTATTGATTCCACCTAAGGGATATCTAGAAGGTGTTCGAGCGCTCTGTGATAAATATGGAATTATGTGGATCGCCGATGAAGTAATGGCTGGCTTTGGTCGTACTGGTAAATGGTTTGCCTACCAACACTCAACAGTTTCACCGGATTTAATAGTTTTTGCTAAGGGAGTTAACTCAGGATACGTCCCACTGGGTGGAGTAGTTATTTCTGATGAAATAGCCGCAACATTTGATCAGAAAGTATTTCCGGGGGGACTAACTTATTCTGGCCACCCGCTAGCTTGTGCCGCGGCAGTGGCAACACTCGAAGTAATGGCCGAAGAAAAAATGGTTGAGAACGCTGCAGAAATTGGTGAGAAAGTAATCGGTCCAGCACTTCATGAATTAGCAAAGAAACATAAAGTTATAGGTGAAGTTCGTGGACTTGGTGTTTTCTGGGCGTTGGATCTAGTAAGTGATCGCACAACGCGTGAACCGCTTGCTCCTTACGGTGCTTCAAGTCCGGCGATGAACGAATTGATCGCCGCCACAAAGAAATTAGGAGTATTTCCATTCGCTAATTTCAATCGCATACACGTTGTTCCAGCATGCAATATTTCAAAGGAAGAAGCCCTCGCGGGTATCGCCATTCTGGATCAAGCTTTTGCCACTATTGCTCATCACTACACGGGAGCCGATGCTTAATAGGTGTTTCGCTCACTTACCGGATACCTGTAAACTATTGATACCACTTGGAGACGTCGCATAGCCCGGTCGAGTGCGCCTCACTGCTAACGAGGTAAGGTGTTAAAGCCTTCAGGAGTTCAAATCTCCTCGTCTCCGCTCATAAGTTCCAACTTGTTTTGATTTACATCAATAACCCACCGGTGACATTTAGGCTCGCCCCGGTTATATACCCCGCTGTTTCACTCGCAATAAATGCAACCAGCGCGGCAACTTCTTCAGGCTTACCTAAACGTTTTAGAGGTGTTTGCTCCAGCCACTCATCCATACGACCTGCAGAGCGCACGGCTATCATTTCAGTTTCAATTCGGCCGGGAATAATTACGTTAGCAGTGATTCCATGGGTACCAACTTCTTTAGCAACTGAATTTGTAAAACCAATAAGTCCAGATTTTGATGCGGCATAGTGGGCATGGTTCTTTGATCCCGCTTTTGCTGCTTGAGACGAAATTGAAATAATTCCACAGGAAAGCGAGTTATTGCGGGACCGGTCGAAGCTACGGTACTGGGAAATTTAATTGTTCAAATGCTCAGTTCAGGATTAGTTACATCGCTAGAAGAAGGTAGATCTTTCATTGCAAATTCAATTAAACGACAAGAATTTATTCCTCAAAGTGATATCGTATAAGAATGTCACGTCACTCAGAAAAATCTTTCATAAAGGGAACTTCAGTTAGTGTTACAAAATTTGGATTAGGTTCGGCTCCCTCCGCTGGTTTATACACACCGGTAAGTGAAGAAGAATGCGCCGCACTTTTTAAAAGAGTTTTAGAATCAGGAATTCGTTATTTCGATACAGCCCCGTTATATGCACATGGCCTTGGCGAGTTGCGTGTTGGCCGTGGCATAAAGAGCATGAGTGATGAAGTTGTAATCTCCACAAAAGTTGGTCGCTTATTACGTGAAGGCGTTAATAATGAACTTGATAAGTGGCCTAATTCTGATCCAAATATTGACGTATATTTTGATACATCAACAGATGGAATTATGAAATCTTTAGAGGCAAGTCTTAAGAGACTTGGGCGTGATTATATTGAGATAGCCCTTATTCACGATGCTTACACCTGGCTGGAGGAGGCAATTGATGTTGTATTTCCGCTATTAGCTGATTTGCGAAGTCAAGGCGTAATTAAAGCTGTAGGTATAGGAATGAATTATTGTGAGCCATCAATCAAAATAATGAAAAATACAGATTTAAACGTCGCGCTAATGGCCGGTCGCTATACCTTGCTTGATCAGAGTGCAGCTGAAGAACTTCTACCGTTAGCGGTAGAAAAGAATGTTTCTATAGTGGCAGCTGGTGTTTTCAACTCTGGCATCCTGGCGAATCCAGTCACAGGAGCGTATTTTGATTATGAACCGGCGAGCGATGAAATGCTGAATAAAGCAAGAAAAATAGCGGCTTTCTTAAAAGAACGCGACATCTCACTCACTTCCGCAGCCCTTCAATTTCCCTTAAGCCATCCAGCTGTAACGACTGTTCTCGTAGGGATTCGTTCTATTACAGAATTAGATGCAAACCTAGAGGCTTTTGATCAAGATCTTCCAGCAGATTTGTGGACCGATCTTCGAAGTGCTGGGCTAATTTCATAACTTCACCAAACGAATCAAAATAGAAGAGGATAAGAAAATGAGTGCTCAGAAGACAGATTTCACCGATCAAGTTGTACTTGTGGTTGGTGGTGCAAGAGGTATTGGAGCCGCAGCGGCTACGTTGATTAAATCTCGTGGTGGAATTGTTTATCCGCTCGATATCTCATTACCTGCAGATAACAATATTGATATGGGAGATCAAAAGTCCATCCAATCAACAGTCGATCGAATTTTTCAGAAGCACCAAAGAATTGATGCTGTAATCAACTGTGCTGGGATTGTAGGTCCTACAAATGTAAAAGCTGAGGATGTTAATTGGGATGACTATCAAAAAGTTCTTACTATAAATTTATTTGGAACAATTTGGCTAACGCAGTCTGTTTTGGGTTATATGAAGAAGGCAAAATATGGTCGCATTGTTCATGTGGCATCTATCGCCGGCAAAGAAGGAAATCCTGGGATGTCACCGTACAATACTTCAAAATCAGGAATGATTGGATTTATAAAAGGAGTAGCGAAAGAAGTTGCATCTGAAGGAATAACAATTAATGCAGTTGCGCCAGCTGTAATTGCGACTCCAATGAATGCAGATACCAGCGAAGAAACGCTAAAATATATGATTTCAAGAATTCCAATGGGACGTTTAGGTCAATCTGAGGAAGTTGCAGAATTACTCGCATTTATTGCATCAGAAGCTTGCTCTTTCACGACAGGATTCACTTTCGATGCTTCTGGAGGTCGTGCGACATACTAAAATTGGGTAAACAAGTGGAGTTACAGTAATCATTTCTTTCCACGGTTCGGTTATACCTTGGGCAATATCTGGTTTTGAGATATGGTCCAAAACGAAAGTCATCTCAGGACAGGATTTTGCTAATTCAATTCCCGCTCGTAGCTGAGGTGTTCTTGTCAGAATATCGGGATCAGAATAATCATGCGCAAGGTCACGAATTCCAACCAACTTATTACTATTGGGAAGAGATTGATAATGATCAAGGTGACTCATTGCATCTTCTGAACCCATGGCGAGATCTGCGTAGAGTATTCTGACTTACAAAGAAAGTCTCAATTCTTAACTTGGAAGGTTGTGTTTTTTGTGGCAAAAATAACTGGATTTAAAACAATAGATGTGCGGTTTCCTACTTCTCGTGGTTTAGATGGTTCTGATGCCATGAATAAGGATCCAGATTATTCAGCTGCTTATTTAATTCTTGAAACCGATGACCCAAATCTTTCTGGTCATGGTTTTGTATTCACATGCGGCCGAGGAAATGAATTGCAATGCGATGCGATTGAACTATTGGCACCATATGCTGTTGGACGCGAAGTCTCAGATCTTATGAATTCTATGGGTGAGTTTGCACGTGAGCTAGTTCGTGATTCACAGATGCGTTGGTTGGGACCAGAAAAAGGTCTAGTTCACATGGCAACTGGAGCGGTAATCAATGCCGCTTGGGATTTGGTTGCAAAGAGTGCGGGCAAACCACTTTGGGAAGTACTTTCAGATATGAGCCCAGAAGAAATTGTTGAACTTGTCGATTTTAGGTATATCGCAGATTATTTGAATGAATCAGAAGCGTTAGAAATGCTGCGAAAAGCAGAACCAAATCGCGCTAAAAACAAAGAACTTTTATTAGCTAACGGGCTGCCTGCTTACACAACAACACCGGGTTGGCTTGGCTACAGTGATGAGAAAATGGTGAATCTCGCAAAGGAAGCAGTTGCTAGTGGATTTACACTGATTAAATTGAAATGTGGTGTGAGCGTTGAAGATGACAAGCGCCGTTTGCGTCTTGCTCGCGAAGCGGTTGGCCCCAACGTACGAATCGCAATTGATGCTAATCAAGTTTGGAATGTTGATGAGGCAATCGAATGGCTAAATGAATTACAAGATGTCAATATTCATTGGATTGAAGAACCAACTAGCCCAGATGACGTTCTTGGACATGCCACGATTGCAAAGGCGATTGCACCGATTCGTGTAGCAACTGGAGAACATGTTCAAAACCGAATAATTTTTAAGCAGATGTTGCAATCTAAGTCACTTTCCTTTTTGCAAATTGATGCAACGCGCGTTGCTGGTGTTAATGAAAATATCGCCATAATTTTGATGGCAGCAAAGGCGGGTATTCCAGTCTGTCCTCACGCTGGTGGCGTCGGACTCTGCGAGTTGGTGCAGCATCTTCCAATGTTCGATTTTGTAGCCGTTGCGGGAGAACATCCTGATCGGGTGGTCGAATTTGTCGATCATCTTCATGAGCATTTTGTTGAACCCACAAATATTGTGCGAGCTCGTTATATGGCACCAACTCAGCCTGGTGCTAGCGGAGAAATGTACGCTCAGAGTCTTGCAGATTTTACTTTTCCAACTGGTAAAGAGTGGATTGGCCAAGACTCTCTCCTATAATCCAGCCATGTCAAAAAACGTAAAGCGCCAAATCCCTAACCCGGTTGCACTGGCAAAGTTGGTTCGCTTTCGCATGCCAACTCTCAAGTTCAAGAAAAGGCGCTTACAAGATGCGCAGACTATTTGGGATCTTCGGAATATTGCAAAACGTCGCACACCACAAGGGCCATTTGATTACACAGATGGTGCTGCAGAATTTGAAATTTCACTAGAGCGGGCTCGTCAAGCATATAAAGATATAGAACTTGTGCCAAATATTTTGCGTGATGTATCTAGAGTTGATATTTCAAGAAAAGTTTTTGATAAGACCTACCAGATGCCAATTGGAATCGCTCCCACTGGATTTACCCGCCTAATGCAAACTGAGGGTGAAATTGCTGGGGCAAGAGCAGCCGAAAAGTTTGGAATTCCATTTACTCTTTCAACCCTGGGCACCACATCTATTGAAAACGTCGTGAAAGCTGCTCCGCTTGGAGATAACTGGTTTCAACTTTACATGTGGAAAGACCGTGAAGGAAGTATGGCATTAGTTGAGAGGGCGCGTAATGCGGGAGTCAAGACTCTCCAACTTACCGTCGATGTTCCAGTTGCTGGACATCGCCTTCGTGATTCGTATAACGGGTTAACGATTCCGCCTTCGCTAACTGTTAAGACACTTTTAAATGCTCTGCCGCGGCCCGCTTGGTGGATGAATTTCTTAACTACACCGGCGATTGAATTTGCCTCGTTGTCATCCTGGAATGGCACTGTTGCTGAACTTTTGGATTATATGTTCGATCCCACAATGACTTTCGAAGATCTAAAATGGATTAGGCAAGAGTGGAAAGGTAATTTGATAGTTAAGGGAATTCAGAATTTAGAAGATGCAAAGTTGGCCGCAGAGCTCGGTGCTGATGCGGTACTACTTTCAAATCATGGGGGAAGACAGTTAGACCGCGCGCCAATCCCACTACATTTGCTATCGGATATAAAGAAGGAGTTTAAGAAAGATTATGAAATCCACGTTGATACTGGAATCACACATGGTGTTGATGTGCTTGCCGCTATTGCCCATGGTGCCAATTTCACTTACATAGGCCGCGCCTATCTCTATGGCCTAATGGCTGGTGGTCAGGATGGAGTCGAGAGAGCATTAACGATTATGCAGTCGCAGATGATTCGTAATCTTAAATTGCTTGGACTTAATTCGCTAGAAGAGTTAGAGCCTAAACACGTGCGACTATTAGGCAAAATCTAGATACAGTTTTACCATGAACAAAATTAGACCGCTCGAAAGCGCCGATAAAGATCGATGGCTAGCGCTTTGGAATAGGTATCTAGTTTTTTATAAAGAGTCACTCCCCGATGAAGTAACAGAGTTAACTTGGTCAAGACTTTTAGACCCAACTTTTAATTCTCAGGCCAGAATTCTTTATGATTCTGTTGGTAGCGTATCCAGTAAAGTCCAATACCGAATTGAGCAAAAATATGATTGAAAAACTTGCGAAGCCAGAACTTTTATTTCAATCTGATGCTGATACTGGAGAAGGCCCAGTTTGGAGTGATGGAAAAGTAATTTGGGTTGACATTCCGCGTGGAAATATTCATAGTACCGAAACATCCTCTGGTAAAACGTCTACGGTTCATCATGACGCTGTTATTGGTGCAGCAGTTGAGATCGAAGGATCTTCAAATTTTATTTTGGCTATGCAAGATGGATTTGCGATTGCTGAGGATGGCTCATTTAAAGTAATCGACAACATTTTAAATGGGGTAACTCATCGCATGAATGATGCAAAGTGTGATGCTTTAGGCAGATTATGGGCCGGAAGTTGCGATCGCACTTTTGCCAGTGGAGAAGGAATCCTTCATATCTTGGATAAAAAATTGCCGAGTTCAATTGCAGCCACTGGTTTTGATCTGCCAAATGGGCTGGGATGGAGAGAGGATAATAAGGTGATGTATTTCGTAGACAGTATGAAACATGAGATTTATCAAAGTAAGTTTGATTTAGCTAGCGCCCAAATCGAAAAGTTTGAACTACTAACCAGTGTCACTTTTGGTTTCCCTGACGGGTTGGCAGTCGACGTTGAAGACTGTATTTGGTTAGCAGTATGGAGTGGCTCAAAAGTTATTCGGATTTCACCAGCAGGTGAAGTGATTGCCGAAATTGAAATGCCTGTGACTCAACCTTCGAGTTGTGCATTTGGACCCGATGGAACTCTTTACATCACATCGGCAAGACAAGGATTAAGCGAAGCGGACATTATTGCGCGGCCACTTGCTGGTTCATTATTTGCGGTAGCAACAAATACGCGCGGAGTTCCTGTTTCTAAATTTAAATTAGTGTGAGTCTCGCGGAATCGGTGCTCCGGAAGAACCCTGTAAGAAATCAAAATCTGCACCCTGTGGCGCTTGAAGAACATGATCCACATATAGTTTTTCATAACCACGTAGAGGTCTCGCATAGTTTGCTTGCTCCGCGGTAAGCGGCTTGCGTTTGGCTAACTCTTCGTCAGAGACATCTAGAGAAATTAAACGTGCTTCCACATCTAAAATAATTATGTCGCCATTTTGCACAAGCGCTAGTGGTCCACCGGCCGCTGCCTCTGGAGAAACATGGAGCACAACAGTTCCGTAAGCAGTTCCACTCATTCGACCATCGCAGACGCGAACCATGTCAGTAATTCCTTGTTCCAATATTTTTCTTGGAAGCGGCATATTTGAAACTTCAGCCATTCCGGGATAACCCTTAGGACCACAGCCACGAAGAACCATTACTGAATCCTTTGTGATATCTAAATTTGGATCATCGAGTCGAGCATGTAGATCTTCAACATTTTCAAAGACAACTGCAGGACCACGGTGCTTTAATAAATGCGGACTAGCTGCGGCGGGTTTGATTACCGCTCCAGTTGGCGCAAGGTTCCCGCGTAGAACTGCTATCCCCGCTTCTTCTTGGAGAGGTGTGGCAAGTTTACGAATAATATTGGTATCCCAGTTAGTCGCACTCTCTAAATTAGAGA
>JBBQEE010000004.1:0-17368 GCA_038320375.1 Candidatus Nanopelagicales bacterium | reverse complement strand
GCCACCATGGGACGATACAGTGACTACGGCGGATGGCCGGTCTATTTGCCGGTCGAGGTGCGCCGACAGCGCGCGCTCAAGAAGCTTAGGTCTATTCAGAAGAAGGGGCGGGGGCCTTTAATAAGTAAGTGTAAATCTTTCGCGATGATTTGTTCACCCCATACTGGCGGTGCCTGCCGTGTCACTTGAACAACAATATGGGGATGTATCCATCTATAAACTAAACCAAGCCGACGCAATCCAAGATAAGCAACATGACGAAGGCCACGATTAATGTGTTCTTGTATGTTTAGGCATAAATATGTAATACGTGAGGGTCTTACTGGATCTTTTGCAGTGGCTAAATCAAAGAGAATTTTTGCAATTTCTACTCCACCTATTGCGGGCGCCAATTCTCCACATTTTTTTGCGAGGCGAAGACGAACTTCAGGATCTTGTAATTGGCGAACTTTTGCTGTGATGTCTTCTAAGTCAGATTGATCGGCACGTAGTGCGAATCCAAAATCATGACACCATTTCGCACGCGCCTCTTGGTCATCGGTACCTCTGATGTTCGAGACGAAAACTGTTGGTATCTGGGAGGGCAATAGTTCATGAACCCCGTTGTAACCAGTTGCACAAACACCGGCATCAAATGCGTGGAGCACATTTGCTAGAGGGAAATATCGAACCACTCGAATATCTAAGCCTTCCGGAACCAGAGATTCGCCATTTTTGTCGAGTGGGTGCTTTGTCAAAATTATTTGAAGATCTTTCCAGCCGAGCAAGCCACTTAGTGCAGCCGTCATTTTCTCATTTACATCACTATCTCCAGTACCTAATTGAACAAGCACTGCAGGTCGTTCAAGATCTAGACCTAACGCAACGCGAGCAGCCTCTCGACTTAGCGCACTCTCCTTCTGGAATAGTGAAACAGGAGAAGTAAGCGTTGCATCATTTCTCTTCGCCGTCGGACCAAAATCATATGCGCGAGCAATATCTCCCGGTTCAATAATTAAATCCATCATTTTAGATTGCAGACCTAAAACAAATCGTTGTGGTTTTTTCTGCCATAAACCTCGTCGTACCCAAACTAAAGAAAGTGTTTTATGACCAAATTTTGCCGCAATAACTCCTGGGTATGGAACAACTCCATCAAAAGATAGGACTTTTGCATTTGTTTCATCAACTAAAGCTAATAAGCGATCACGCAAATATGCATCCCATTTTTCGCGTGACATCCATAAACGATCTCGTCCAGGTATGTACTCACACCGAATCCCTAATTGTTCTGGTATTTCAGCGATTCCACCTGCCATAGAAACAATAATTGGATTGGCATGATCTTTTAAAGCTAAAGCGATAGCCGATGCCCTTGCAAGGTGACCCATGCCAACGCCATTACTTGTTGCAAGAATTATTGTTGGTTTTTCCATAACGCGCGATAGTTTATGAGACACGCCCGAACTTCTCGCACAAAAAAGGGTTGGGGTTGCAAGTTTTTTTGACTTCGGAGATAATTAGTACTTATTCGAAAGAATAAAAAAAGACTGGAGAGTACTTCTCAAACGAGTTTCTAAATCAGAAACCTTTGCCGTACAGCTTTAAAATGATTACCCAATCGCATCATAAGCAGACATTTAGATCACTACCTACAACATCAACGCCAATTTCTCCTGAGAAAGTAGCTTCATTACTGGCCTCGGAGTGGGAACTATTTAAAAAGAACACCAAAGGTTCAGAGGCCGAGAGCGCACGCTCCTTTGCTTCATTGCCTCTAGGTGTCACATCGAGTTTTCAACATTGGGATCCATATCCAATCTCAATCGTCTCAGCTAAAGGAGCCTGGATGACCGATGTCGATGGTCGCCAACTTCTAGATTTGTCTATGGGATTCGGTGCGATGCTCGCCGGCCATCTCAATCCAGAAGTTGTAGCTGAAGCCAAGGTTGCTCTAGAAACTGGAATGCTCTTCGTAACACCTTCTCCGATCTCAACTGACGCTGCTGAACGCATCTGTCGTCGCTTTGGAATTGATCAAGTTCGTTTTACAAATTCTGGTACTGAATCAACAATGTATGCCATTCGTGTAGCTCGCTCTATTACGAAGAAGTTAGATGTCGTAAAAGTTGAAGGCGGATATCACGGAAGTTACGACCCATTAGTTGTTTCAAGCAAGCCCCCGGTTGATAAGGCTGGCGATCCTGAAAATCCAACTGCAGTTGCAGATTCGAATTTAGTTACAGGAAACGTACATGTAGTTCCCTTTAACAACGCTGATTCACTCGAGCGTACCTTTGAAAAATTTGGCAAAGATATCGCCTGTTTTATTGTTGAACCAGTTCTAGAAAATATTGGAATCGTCCTTCCAGATGCGGGTTATCTCGAGAGAGTTCGTGAGCTCTGTGATCAGTTTGGAATTATTTTAATTTTTGATGAAGTTAAAACTGGCCTAACTGCCGGACATCAAGGAGCCGCACAACGCCTTGGTGTACAACCAGATTTAATTACACTTGCAAAATCAATTGGCGGTGGACTTCCACTTGCTGCTTTTGGTGGTAAGAAAAAGTACATGGATTACGTATCAAATGGTCAAATGGCGCACTTCGGTACTTTTAACGGTAACCCATTAGCAATGTCCGGAATCCGCGCGATAGATAAAATCTGTAACGCAGAAACGTTGGCGGCAGCAGAAGCACTTAACCAGCAAGCACTGGAACGCATCTCAGAGATTATTGATGAGTATCAACTTCCTGCACATACTGTTGGTTTTGGCGTTAAAGGATGTATTACGTGGTCAGTTGATCCGGTTCGTAACTTCCGTGATTACAAGAACACAGACTTTGCTGTGGCAGAACTTTCATGGCTATGGTCACTTAACCGCGGAATCATTACGCCTCCGGGTCTTGATGAGCAATGGCTAATTAGTTTGGCACACGGTCAGAAGGAAATCGACATATTGGTTGAAGATTTTCGTTCGCTTGCTGTTGCTCTGCGCAGTTAATCTGTCTGAACAATAAAGTCTGCACGTGGGCGACCTCGTTCAATTAATTGTGCGTTGGCTTCGTCGGTTCCTTTTGCCCAAGCTTTAGCCGCAACAGGATCTTTCCCAAATGCAATATGACGTTGAATTAACCTTGCAATTCGCTTGTCATCGTCCACATCGACCAACCAACTTTCATCAAGCAAATCATTTAATATTTCCCAGCCACCAGAATCATGCAGCAAATAATTACCCTCGATGATTACAACTTTCGTCGCAGAAGTAACAACTCCCTGTGCCGCTATCGATTCCTCAATTGCACGATCAAAAATTGGATAATAGATATCTTGAGTCTGCTCAGAACGAATTCGCTTTACCAGTGAAACAAATCCCAAAACGTCAAATGTATCTGGAGCCCCTTTGCGTTCAGATCGTCCCAAATCCTTTAGGACCTTATTACTTAGGTGATAACCATCCATCGGCACAACTGTTACAAATTCCTTAGGTAATTTACTTGTCAGAAATTTAGAGAGAGTTGATTTTCCTGCACCCGGTTTTCCAATAATCCCAATAAGCACTCGTTCGCTAGATTTCTCAAGATAATCCTGCACTCGCGCTAAAGCTGCGCTTTGATTTGGAAGCGTCTCAGACATATTTAAAGTTTAGCCCCTTATTTTGAAATTAAGTCGAAATTAATTTCCTCTATCGCTGGATAAGAAGATTGTGCGCCTTTTCTCGTAACACTTTTAGTCGCACAATCGATTCCAAACTGAACTGCGCTCTCTTCATTGGCACCTGATGCAAGCGCTGCCGCAAATGCGCCAATAAAACAATCTCCTGCTCCAGTTGTATCGGTTGCAGTCACTTTATCTGCCTGAAATCGCTTAACTTTTTTATCTAAACAAACTAGTGCAGCACCGTCACTGCCTAAAGTAACTATTGTTCGACCCGTTGATCTGAGTGACGCGATTACATCATCGGAATCGAGTTGGCGATGGGCGCTATCAAGTTCTGCAAACTCAATTTCGTTTGGAATTAACCAGTCAGTTAGATTTAATAATTCGTCAGTAAGTGGTTGATAAGGAGCAGGGTTCAAAATCGTAATGATGCCAAGTTCTTGAGCAGTTCTAAACGCTGCAAGTGTTACTTCTTGAGGAATTTCACATTGGCCAATCAGCACACTGACGCTCTGTAACTTATTTACTTGTTCTACCGCATCTTGTGGAGTCAGCGCAAAGTTGGCTCCCGGAACAATTGAAATTCGATTCTGGCCAGTTCCATCAACCCAAATATGAGCAACCCCTGTATGGAGATCAAATCGCAAGACTGAGGAAGTATCCATTTGGTTATTTTTGAAGTTCTGAAGGCTCTCGTCTCCAAAACCATCTCTTCCAATTCCAGTAATCATTGTGACTCTCGCGCCAGTGTGTGCTGCAATTACCGCTTGGTTGGCTCCCTTGCCACCAAAACCAGTTGTGAAACTTTCACCAAAGCGAGTTTCACCTGCAGAAGGAAGGATGTTGGCATAGACAGTTAAATCCATCATCGTGCTACCGATTACTGCAATGTTAGTGCCAGTGAAACCAATCATCTTTAAAGTACAACCTCTGAACGCAGTGAATGAGATTGCATGGCAGCTGCAAATACCTTATGAGAGTGAATTACTTCATCAACTGAAGCACAAGCGAATCGATCCCCTAGCTTTCCCTCTCGTTCTGCAAAGAATGCTGCCCACATCTGCAGAAGTGCATCTGGGAATCCAAATTCAAAAATATGCCCTGTGATGACAGGCCAATTGGTTACATGTCCTGGTTGAATTTCTGACCAAACTTGTTCACCATTTCGAATTGCGAAGGTGTGATAAACGGCAGGGTTTTTCGTGCTAAATCGCACTCCCCCTTCCATCCCGATCGCACTAAAGAAAAATGTATTACTTTCTCCTGGGGCTATTCGTTTCATCTCCCAAAACATTGGAAACTCACGGCTACTTTCTGAATTACCTACTCGTAAAGCAAGCACTGCATTATCAAAAGTATCGCAGGCCACTGAATCGCCAGAAGCGCTCTCGCGATGAGTAACGATGTCATCTAGTAATGCAAAAACTTTTGTTGGCATATAGCCGAGTCGAAGCGGAATATGCGCCGCATGCATTCCAAGGTCACCCAGAACTCCGATATCACCACAGAATTTACGTTGGCGCTTCCAATTTATTTTTTTCTTGCGATCAATATCTGATGAATGGAGAAGCCCCGAGCGAACTTCCACGATTTCACCTAAGTTGCCGCTCCGCGCTTCACGAATCGCTGCTTGAGCACCGGGATAAAAAGGTAGTTCACTTGAAACACGGACAAAATTATTTTTTCCTACTAGCGCAGCCGCTATTTTCTCAGCAGCTTCTAAATCTATTCCAAATGGTTTTTCCCCAAGAAAATCTTTTCC
Source organism: Candidatus Nanopelagicales bacterium (assembly GCA_038320375.1). Lineage (GTDB taxonomy): Bacteria > Actinomycetota > Actinomycetes > Nanopelagicales > Nanopelagicaceae > Planktophila. The sequence goes on along the minus strand of JBBQEE010000004.1, from coordinate 11,967 downwards.
AGATTCGATTGTTGCAAGATAAATTTCTTCATGAAGGTTATGTGGCACTGCGATATAGACAACATCAACATTTTCACTTGCAAGAAGTTCTTTATAGTCACCATAAGACTCAGCAACACCAGCGTTAGTGAAGAATTCACGCACGGATTCGGATGTGTCGGCAATAGCGGTTACTTGAGGCCGCACAGGATGATCAATGAGCGCATCCCAGCGACCAACCAGCGCCAGTAGTTCGCGACCCATAAGGCCACCGCCAATGATTCCTACTTTTACAATCTTTTTCGCAGTCATATTATGAATTAACGATTTTCAAAGCTTCAGCAGCTGATGTTCCCTTATGAAGCATCGACATTAGTGCTTGGGTCATTTTTGCTGGTTTTGGGTGGGCAATTATATTTCTGCCATACACAATACCAGCAGCTCCTTGTTTCAAAACTTCTGCTGTTCGATTTAACAGTTCTTCATCTGAAACACGTCCACCACCACGAACTAATACAGGGACACTTCCGGCAGTTTGAATAACGTGATGGTAATCAGCTGCAATATCAGTTGGATCTGCCTTAATTACATCAGCACCAAGCTCAATCGCTTGTCGCACTAAAGCTACAACTTTTTCAAGTTCGCCATCAGATGTATATCCACCAGCGGTTGCATCTTTCATGACTAGTGGCTCCACCATAAGTGGCATTCCATAATGTTCACATTGCGCTTTTAGCTTCATGACATTTCTGATGCAGGCATCACGCAATTCTGGGCGCCCAGGAAGATCGAGTAGATTAACAACCACAATTACGGCATCAAGTCGTACTGCCTGAAGTACCGGATCTTCCAACAAAATACTAAATAAATGATCTGGAATTACTTTCCCATAAACATTTGCAACATCTGTTCGTAAGACCAAGGCTGGTTTATGTGGATTTGGGTGGTTCTGTAACAACTTGGCTTGTCCGATTGTTAATTGGATTGCATCGGGAGCGGCGGCGATCAGAGTATCTACAGCAGCGCTCATATTTTCGATTCCTGCTAGAAAAGTTGCCTCGCCGAAGAAGCCATGGTCGACGGCAATATCAAAACAACGTCCATTATTGAAGAGGCGTTTTAGGCGAATTGATACATCAGACATTTAAATTCTCCACTTTCGTTCGCTGGTCAATTTATTGACCCTACAAGTAGTCTAGAACCATGTCCCAGAATTCAACTACACCGTCAAAATTACCTTCAAATCAATTCGACCATTTTTATCGCGGTGGAAATCGCATCGGTGCACTTCGCCATGGTCCGGGCGGTCCGATGCGTCCTGAAGAATGGATTGGCTCGGTTACAACGAGATTTGGTGAACCCGAACAAGGTCTCTCTCGTTTAAGTGACGGGACTCTTTTACGTGATGCGATTAAAGCAGATTCCAATGGATGGCTTGGCGAAGAACATGTAAAGAATTTTGGATTAAGTACAGAAATCTTAATTAAATTATTGGATCCAGATCAACGACTTCCAGTTCACTATCACCCAAATAAAGCGTTTGCTAAGACCCATCTCGGCTTAGATCACGGTAAGACAGAAGCTTGGATTATTTTAGAAGCACCAGCTGGCTCAGGAGTTGGATTGGGTTTTGCAGAAAAACAAAATAAAGAAGATCTGCTGAAATTAGTTCGCGCCCAAGATTCTGCAGCGCTGTTAGCATCTTTGCGGCGATCAGAAGTAAAGGTTGGTGATGCGGTTTTGGTTCCAGCGGGAGTTGCTCATGCCATTGATGCCGGAATTTTTGTTCTGGAACTTCAAGAACCGACTGATCTTTCAGCGCTTCTAGAATGGGAAGGCTTCGCAGTTGATGGGATAAAAGATGGCCATCTTGGATTGGGTTTTGAAACTGTCACCGATGCTCTAAAACTTGATCCATTAACAGATGCTGAATTTGAATCGCTGATTACGCAAAACGTTTTTTCAGGTGGTGCGTTACGTTCAATATTGCCACTTAAATCGGATGGTTATTTCCGCGCGCATCTAGCACCAGGAGTTGGTGAATTTCCTGCAGGTTTTGCTGTAACGCTCGTCCTAGATGGCTCAGGAACAATCACTTTCGCAAATGCCCCTGAAATGTCAATCACTAAAGGAGATGCCATAGTTATTCCACATAGCGCTGGCGCTTTCACTTTTAGTGGTGCCAATGCCATTGTTTGTCGACCACCTCTTGCTGAATTGGCACGTGTTGCAGAGTAAATGTCCAATCAAATTCTTATTGGCGTTGATATCGGTACATCACGAATCAAAGCTGTTGCCACCAACACTGACTTAAAAGTTTTAGCAGAACACTCTGAAATAACGCCTTGGAAGCAAGAGAAGAACACCAGCGAAATAGATATGGCGTTGCTCGCAAAAATAGTCATTGAGGTTGCATCAAAAGCTGCCGAACTGGCTAGCGGGCAAGTAGTTGCGATTGGATTTACCGGATTCAGTGAAACTGGTGTGTTAATCGATGAACACGGAACCCCCCTTGCTCCCGGACTGGCGTGGCACGATCCTCGCGGATTAACTGAACCCATAATAAAAGAGTTAGGCGATTTCGAGTTTCGCGCACGTGCAGGCGCTCTAGTAAATGAGATCGCATCAATCTCGAAAACACTTTGGTTGAATAAGGAATATCCCAGAACTCGCAAAGCGAAACACTTTTTATCAGCACCTGAATGGGTGGCCTATTGTTTAGGAGCTGAATTAGTAAACGAGTTATCTTTAGTTAGTCGTACTGGTTTTTTTGATGTTGAAGCGCGTAAACCTTGGAAAGAGGCGATTGAGTTAGTTGGGGGCGGAGATAATTTTCTTGCACGATTAGTTATCGCTGGCGAACCAATCGGATTTGTAAATAATAACGCTCCTGAAAATTTACGTGGTGCTGTAATAACAATTGCTGGTCACGATCACTTCACTGCAGCATATTATTGTGATGCGATTGATGAGGGTGCTCTCTTTGACTCTATGGGAACCGCGGAAGCTCTGCTTAGAACATTTAAAAAACCTTTATCGCGAGAAGCAATTGCTGAACTTGCTGCAGCAAATGTGGGACTTAGCTGCTCAGTCTTAGCCGATCACTACACCTTGCTTGGCGCCTTACCGACTGGGCTAACTTTAGAGAGAATCTGCTCATTACTCGGGGTTTCAACCCGAGAAGAGAAAATTGCGCTAGGTGAGTCTGCACTTAAAGTAAATCCTGTTGCCAGCGCGATGCGAGTGGTAAATGATTATCACGGACTATCCATTACTAATCTTGATGGGGCATCTTCACCGGGGGCGCTCTTTCGTGCAGCTACCGAACATTTAATTGATGACTCGGCTCAGATGGTTAACTTGATTGAAAAATTTACGGGTAAAGCAAGTGATGTTGTAATTGCCGGCGGCTGGATTAAAAATCCTATGATTGCAAGTGCCAAGAAAGCACAATTTGGAAGTTATCGAGTTTCGGAGGCGACGGAAGCGGGCGCAACCGGTGCCGCGCAATTCGCTGGAATAGCAGCCGGAATTCTTACTCTAAAAAATTAATTACTTATATTGATCGAGCGTCCAAGCCCGCACTCCACCAGAAACACCTGCTGCATTTGGAACAATAACAATCTCGTCGCCCATTCTGTCTAAATCAGTTTGGCGGATACAACGAGCATTTCCGCCACCAATGTAAAGTCGATCCCACATAAATACCGGACGTAATTCATCAATCATAGTTCGGATACGTCGAGACCAAAATGCATTTCCCAATCTGCGGCGTTCGTGCTCACCTATCCATGTGTCATAAGTGGTGGCGCGACGAACTGGCGCATGTGAAAATTCAATATGTGGAGAGAGTGATCCACCATAAAAAATCGCAAAACCTAGCCCTGTTCCTAGGGTAATAACGACTTCATACCCAGATCCTGAAATAATTCCGGCTCCATGCACCTCGGCGTCATTTAATACTCGCGTAGGCATTTCCAGTTTTTTAGTTAGCGCACTCTGCATATCAAACCCACTCCACTGTTCTTGGAGATCTGGATCAATACGTGTGCGTGGTCCGCTTTTTGTCATGTAATGCGGAGTAGAAATTACAACGCCATGGCGAATCATGCCTGGCATTCCAATTGTCGCTCTATAAGTTGCAGGCAATGAATCAGCAATCCCCTTAATAGTTTCCATAAAACGTTCTGGAGATAGCGGGTAGGGGGTCTCAATTCGGCTAGGTTTAGAGTGCATTGTTCCCGATTCGTCAAGCACGCAACTCTTTAGAAAACTTCCACCGCAATCAACGGAGAGTGTTAAGCGGTCATCGTTATTCACGAACTAATTCTCCCATAGCTTATTAGTTTCGTTGACCGTAAATATTCTGATATCGATCGAATAATTTATCTATATCTTCCTGATCAATCAGTTGCAAGGTCCCCATAGTTTTAGCAATCCAAGTTGTCTTTGCTACATCTTCACACATCACTGCAGATTTCACGGCTGCGGTTGCATCTTTGCCAATAGAGAAAACGCCGTGATTCTTCATGATTACAGCGGAGGATCGGTGCCCCGCTAGCGTTTCTACAACTCCCTTACCGATTGCATCATTACCAATTAGCGCAAATGGACCAAGCGGAATTTCACCACCAAACTCATCAGCCATTGCTGTTAACGCACAAGGAATGGAACTGTGAATTGCACTCCAAGCTGCTGCATAATTCGAATGAGTGTGAACTACTCCGCCAACATCTGACATATTTCGGTAAATGTATGAATGTGTATGAGTGTCACTGGATGGAGAGAGATCGCCTTCCAAAACATTTCCATCTAGATCACAAATAATTATTTGCGATGGAGCTAAATCTTCATAACTAACACCACTCGGCTTGATCATAAATCTTTTTCCATCAGACATTTTTTCGGAAACGTTTCCGGCAGTCCAAGCTACTAAACCATACCTTTGTAGATCAATATTTAATTTGCATACTTTTTCTCTCAACTCTTTATCGTTACTCATTATTTTCCCATCTCCGCAGTAAGTGCACGATCGCGGATTGCGCGTAACGAATGCATCGCGCCATTATGACCAAAATCTTCATAAAGGCGGTTGTAATGGTCATAGAGCTCGTTATAGACCTTCGCGTTTTCGGCAATTGGTTGATAGCGATCTTGGGCTACGCCTCCCATTGCTGCGGATGCACTTTGTACATCTTTGTAGGCACCAGCAGCAACCGCCGCATGAATTGCAGATCCAAGTGCTGGACCTTGAGCAGATTTAATAATCGTTATTGGCATATTTAATACATCGGCGTAAATCTGCATTACAAATTTATTTTTAATTAGTCCACCAGCGGCAATGAATTCTTTAACTGGAACACCAGATTCATTAAAAGTTTGCACAATCTTGCGAGCGCCATAAGCAGTTGATTCTACGATTGCTCTATAGATCTCTTCAGGCTTAGTGGAGAGCGTTAACCCCATTATTAGCCCTGAAAGTTGGTGGTCGACCAAAGTTGAGCGATTTCCGCTCTGCCAATCCAGTGCAACCAAACCGTGAGCCCCTACTTTTTGAACAGTTGCTAAATCAGATAGATAAGTATGTATATCAACGCCTTTGGCTGCCGCAGCCGCAACGTACTCAGCGGGTGCGTAGTTATTTGCAAACCAACCAAAAATATCTCCAACACCAGATTGACCAGCTTCATATCCAAGGGCTCCGGCAATAATTCCGCCGTCAACAACGCCACACATTCCGGGAACTTCGGCAAACTTCTCAGAGACCATCACGTGACAAGTTGAAGTACCCATAATCGCAACCATTTGTCCTGGGTTTACCGCATTAGCCGCAGCAGCGGTAACGTGCGCATCCACATTTCCAACTGCAACTGCAATGCCTTCAGATAACCCTGTCCACGATGCAGCTTCTGCACTCAACGCTCCGGCCACTTCACCGAGTTGTCCAATTTCATGTTCAAGTTTTTCAGTGACAAAGTTTTCAAATTTTGGATTAAGCGCTGCTAAATAATCGTTCGTTGGATATTTTCCATCTTGATAAATTCCTTTGTAGCCAGCGGTGCAAACGTTACGCACATATTTTCCACACAACTGCCAAATAATCCAATCAGCTGCTTCGACCCAATGATCCATGGCGGCATATATTTCTGGGGCATCTTCTAGGACTTGTAGCGCCTTGGCAAATTCCCATTCAGAAGAGATTTTTCCACCATAGCGAGAAATCCAAGGTTCTTTTCGATCGTGCGCTAATTTATTGATTCGATCTGCATGTGGTTGCGCTGCATGATGTTTCCAAAGTTTCACATATGCATGCGGATTTTTAGAAAACTCAGGCAATTCATTAAGGGGTGTGCCATTACTTTTAACTGGAAGAACTGTGCATGCGGTGAAATCAGTTGTAATTCCAATTACTAATTTTGGATCGATTCCAGATTCTTTAAGCACTGCTGGAACTGTAATTTTCAAGACATCGACATAATCTGAAGGGACCTGAAGCGCCCAGTCCGGAGGTAATTTCGCGCCAGAAGCTGGCAAAATTTCTTCGATAACTGCATTTGGGTATTCATAAACGGCAGTCGCTATTTCAGCACCGTCTGAGACTCGAACTAATAATGCGCGTCCAGAAAGAGTTCCATAATCAACGCCTATTACATATTTATTAGCAGCAGAATCACTCACTCGGGCAGCCTACCGCAGTAGATATTGCAACTGCTAGAGTTCGAAAAAACTTTAAAGGAGTTCTCATGACTGTTATTACTATTCTCGGCGCTGGTGGCAAAATGGGCGGGCGAATTACCAAGCCGCTTAGCGAGAATAAGAGTTATGAACTTCGCTTCGTTGAAAAATCAGAGGTCGGAAACGCACGTTTAGTTGCTGCAGGATTAAATGTAATGGACCTCGAAGCGGCACTTAAAGGAACTGATGTAGTTATTTTCACAACGCCTGATGCCCTTGTTCGTCAGATTTCTGATGAAGTTGTTCCAATGTTAGATCCCGGTACGAAAATTCTCTTTTTAGATCCAGCAGCGATAGCCGCCAGCCGCGTAAAAAAACGTGAAGATATAAGTTGCTTTGTCTGTCATCCAACCCATCCTCCAGTTTTTAGTTTGTTGAGCGAGAGCGATCCAGCGGCGCGAAAAGATTATTGGGGCGGAGGTCTTGCAACACAAGCGTTGGTTTTCGCAATTGCTTGGGGCACCAATGAAGAGGCAGATCTTGTCGAAACAATCGCTACTGAAATGTTTGCACCTATCAGTCAGAGCCATCGAATAACGGTGGAACAGATGGCACTTCTAGAGCCGGCATTGAGCGAAACTTTGATCAATGGTTGCGTAGAAGTTATTACACAAGGGCTTCAAAAAGTCATTGATCTCGGAGTGCCAGAAGCAGCTGCCAAAGATTTTTGTATGGGACATCTCCAAATAAGTATCGCCCTTCTCTTTGAAGAGTTAAATTGGAAGTTATCCGATGGCGCTCTAATGGCGCTGAAGAATGCCCAAGGGTCTCTCTTTCGCGAAGATTGGGCATCTATATTTGAACCGGAAAATGTTTTAGCAAGTGTTAAACAAATTACTGGTGGAGATAAGTAAAGCCAGTCATGAAGTTAGGTATCTCTAGTTTTACCTTTCCGTGGGCGATTGGTGGCATTGAATCGGAATTTCCCATCAACATGACCGCTCTCGATCTTTTGGAGCGCGCCCATCAACTTGGCGCTGATGTTTTGCAGATTGCAGATAACTTACCCATCGGCGGTTACAGCGAAGAACAACTGAGAGATCTTAGGGATGCAGCACAGTCATATGGGATTTCCTTAGAAGTTGGAACCCGTGGAATTAAGCCAGAAAATATTGAGAGATTTTTATACATCGCGCAATTTCTAGGGTCACCTATTTTACGCGTTGTAATCGATAGTAAAGATTATGAGCCATCAATTGATGAAATTTGTGACCTGCTGATTCCTTTCTCTGAAAAATTCCGAGGCGCCAAAATTAAATTAGCGATTGAAAATCACGACCGACTTACTTGTGCAGAATTTAATGAAATTATCGATCGAGTTGGCGCTGATTGGGTTGGAATTTGTCTAGACACCGTCAACTCTTTGGGTGCAGTTGAAGCCCCGAGTACAGTAATTCCAGCGCTGGCACCACGAGCGATCAATCTCCATATGAAGGATTTTGAAATAATCAGAACAAATGGGCAAATGGGGTTTACGGTACGTGGAACTGCTCTTGGTGAAGGAAGATTAGATGTCATTGAAGTGATTGCAGCAGTTGGGGGAACTTCAAGTGATATAACAGCAGTAATTGAACTTTGGACTCCGCGGCAAGAAAGTTATGAAGCGACTGTAGCTTTGGAAAATGATTGGGCAATTTCTAGCAACAAATTCTTAAGAAATGCGATCAAACAATGAATCTAAATAATTACATGGTCGCAGTAACTGGTGGAAGTGGTGGAATCGGTTCTGCTTTGACCAAAGGGTTGTTTACTGCAGGTGCAAAAGTCTTTAACCTTGATCAAACCGGTGCAAGCGATGAATCCTCCACCTTTATTCAAGTTGATTTAACTGATGAAGCCAGTGTGAAAAAAGCGTTCTCTCGGATAGAAAAACTAGATGCAATTATTGTGTGTGCTGGAATCCAGTTAGTTGGTGAAGATTCAAAAATCGGTGATCTCTCACTTCAAACCTGGCAGCGCACTCTAGATATAAATATGACCGGCGCTTTCTTAAGTGTTAAGCATGCAATTCCACTATTAATACCCTCTGGTCACGGTTCAATTATTTTGATTGGTTCCCCAACTGCCATGACCATGGAGGGTGCTGGTTACACCGCTTACGGTTCTTCAAAAGCAGGAATGATGGGACTTTCCCGAATCATTGCCGCTGATTATAAAGAAGTTGGGATACGTTCCAACGTAGTTGTTCCCGGAACCATGTCTACGCCACTTATTAAAAAAATTATGGACGATCCCGAAAAGGGGCCAGCTCTAATTCATGGAACCCCACTTGGGAGAATGGGAAAACCAACTGACCTAGTGGGAATAATTAATTGGCTTGTTTCTGTTGAATCTTCATTTGCAACAGGAGCATCATTCGTAGTCGATGGTGGAATGACCGCCCGATGACGAAAAATTTTTGGCCAGATACAACACGTGTTGAGCACGAGGGTTTTACTCTCGACATTGCCAAGGCTGCAATTCGAAATATTACTTACCAAGGAAGTCAGATAATTGATTTGCTCTACACAGCGATTCGACCCGTGGATTGGTCAACGTTGGAAGCTGCCGAACATTTTGAAGAAATAAATAACTCTAGTGAAAATTGCATTATCAAAATAACCGATATTTTTAATGAAGGACTAAAAGCCACGTCAATAATTACTCTAAAATCTAATGGCCGATTTAATATCGCCTACGAATTAGTAGGTTCAGTTGAAACAAAACTGAATCGTTGGGGAATTTGTTTCTGTTTAAATAGTGCGGATTGGATTGGCGCAACGATCTCTTACGCAGAAAGTAAATTCGTCCTGTCAAATGACATTTCTCCTCAAGTATTTATCAACGGAATTACGCAAGGGTTATTTCCTGCTGCGAATGAAATGAAATTTGAGGCGAGAGACGGCCGCTCAATTTTTGCTAAATCATCTGGAAAAGTACTAGAGGCGGAAGACCAACGAAATTGGACCGATAACTCATATAAAATCTATAGCGGGTCTTTAAGTGAACCGCTACCAATTGCAATTGCGGTAGGACATAAATTCACTCAAGAGATTGAATTTGAACTAACATCACAACAAGGCCAAATCGTTGATGGATCAAAAATCCTGGTTAAGGAAATTGATTCACTACCTCGGATCGGTGTGCAATTCAATGCTGAATCCACACTTACAAATGAGGATTTAGATCGTGCTTTAACAATTCTAGATATTGACCATATACGCATAAATGAAGAATCTTTAACCACGCAAAAGATGGCATTCATTAGCAGCCATGGCCTGCTTTTAGAAGCTGCTCTTCTTTCATCACATTCTGAAGAAGAATTAGGTTACGAGATTGAACATTTGAGTGCGAGAGTTCCTGCAGGTTCTCGATTATTAGTACAGCGCGAAGGTCGCCAACTGGTGGAGGCTAAAGACTTGCCCAAAAATAATTCGCTTAATTCGATAATTCCCGGAACCGATGGTTATTTGGTAGATCTACATCGAGATAAACGAGATTTTGGAAACTCGGTCTCGTATTCAATTACTCCGAGTGTTCACATATCAGATCTTGAATCCATCTTTAAAACTTTGCAAACCCAATCTAAAACGATTGAATTCGCAAAACGTCGAATCGCTCCACAGGTTTCAATTTCTCCAATCACGTTATCAACGCGCGGGAATCCTGAAACTGGGCACTTGCGAGAAAATCGAAACAACTTTTCACAACCAGATTTGGCCGGTCGTATTAAAACAATTGAAGCTGCATCATGGACGCTGGGTTCAATCTTTGCGCTAGCGAGCGCAGATGCTTTCTCTGGAACATGGCATGAACTCTTTGGTGAATTCGGAATTATTTATAGTGAAAATGGCGCAACAAAATTCTCGCCAACTTTCCACGCACTTGCCGCGCTGGGCGCACATCACTCACACGAAATAACAATTGCAACTTGTGTCGATCAATCTTGGGTTGGTTTTGAAGATCGCGAATCTGGAAAAATGATTGTCGCTTCAAAGAGACCTTGGAATATCAAGATTTCCGAAAAAGTATTAGCCGGATATAAATCGATGCAAAGTCTGCGCGCAGACGACTGTGAAAAAGCGAGCCAAATTATGGATTGGTGGTCATATTCAGAGATCAGCGCTATTTCCTCTGAATTTCCCTTGGCTCTAACCCCTTTTGAAATAGCGCTTTTACGCAGATAAATCACCCAAATAACGGTTAGATAACAATAAAAATTTCGCCTTAAAACCCTTCTAATCCATGGGGTGGGTATGTAGTATCGGAATGGCTAAATCCCACTTATAGGAGGAAATACATATGGCAAAGCTTTTCTCACGCCGCACTGCAGCAGTTGTTGCTGTAGCCGCAGCGTCGATGCTTGCGCTCTCTGCATGTTCAAACAGCGATAGCGGAAGCGGCGACACAGTCGCAGTTTCACTTATTACAAAAGATCAATCAAACCCATTCTTCGTTGCGATGATCAAGGGTGCTACCGAAAAGGCAGCAACACTTGGCGTAGAACTAACTGTTTCATCTGGTGTAGATGAGTCAGATTACGCAGGACAAATCTCAGCGATCGAAAACGCAATCTCTGCAAAGCAGGCTGGTATCTTGATCGTTCCAGTATCAACAGAGGTCAACGCAGCAATCACTAAAGCCCGCGATGCAGGTCTATACGTGATTGCTCTCGACACAGCACCAGATCCTTCTGACATCGTAGACATCACTTTCGCAACAGATAACCGCGAAGCTGGTCTCCTAATCGGTCAGTGGACAGCTGCAAAGCTTGCTGGCAAGAAGGCAACAATTGCACTTCTCGACATCTTCGATGACCGCATTGTCTCTGTTGACTATATGCGCGACAACGGATTCCTTGCAGGTATGGGAATTGATGTTAAAGATCCGAACAAAATGGGTGACGAAGCCAAGACTGGCAAGTACTCAGGCGGAGATTACGAGATCGTTGGAAACGTAGCAACAGGTGCTAACGAAGAAGGCGGCCGTACAGGTCTAGAACAACTTCTTGCCAAAAACAAGAAGATCAACGTTGTTTACACAATCAATGAGCCAACAGCAATCGGTGCTTGTGCTGCAGCAAAGGCTGCTGGCATAAAGCTCGATGTAATGGTTTCTGTTGACGGTGGCGGCGCTGGTATCAACGCTGTTAAGACAGGTTGCATCAATGCAACTTCACAGCAGTACCCATTGTTGATGGCTGACCTTGGTGTTCAAGCAATTTTCGACCTAATGAAGAATGGTGTAAAGCCAACAACTTCAGAAGGTCTTGAT
>JBBQEE010000003.1:0-18392 GCA_038320375.1 Candidatus Nanopelagicales bacterium | reverse complement strand
GAAAAAATTCATCGCGGTGTAAAGAACGCGCGCTTAACCGCCGCTCATCTCGCTGCTGATCGCCGCCGCGGATGGGCGCAATCAGTTGGAGAACGAGAAGCAGGTGTGGCATCAGTTAGCGCGCCGATTAAAGGCCCTAATGGAAAAGTTATTGCAGCAGTTTCGATCTCGGGTCCGATTGAAAGACTCGGCCGCCAACCCGGACGTATTCACGCCGCTGCAGTTGTAGCCACAGCGGCGCGATTAACAGATCATTTAGCTAAGGGTTAAACAGAGCTATCTAATAGATAAATCAAGTTCTTTTAAAACTTGAGTGATAATCGAGAAGCCAAAACCTTTTCGCTGTAACAACGATTGAATTCTACGCACCTGCACATCTGGGGCAAGCCGTGACATGGTGTTGTACTTCTTGAAAGCTAGATCAAAAGCGCTGCGATATTCAGAGTCGTCATCAATCTCTGAAAGTGCCTCATCGATTGAACTTTGTAAGACTCCTTTTTGTCGGAGCTCTGTTGCAATGATGCGCTTAGAGATCTTTTTATGGTTATGACGTGACTGTGCCCATGATTTAGCAAATTCATCATCATTAACAAGACCGGCTTCTTGCAGACGAAAGAGAATCGCTGCTGCAACATCATCTTCAACACCGCGAGTTTTAAGGTGAGCGAGAAGCTCACCCCTACTTTTAGCACGGGTCACAAGAGCGTTTAAAGCAATTGTGTGTGCTATTTCGTAAGGGTCGGAGCCTTCGCCACCATTCCTAGATGCTCTAGGAACTTTTGCAAAATCTAGGCTAATTAGAAATCAACCTCTGCTGCTGCCTCATCGATTTCAGCAATCAACGCTGCATCAACTTCAACTGGAGCGAAGTGATCGCGAATCTTGGTTTCGATTTCGTTAGCAAGATCTGGATTATCAAGTAGGAAGGCACGTGAATTTTCCTTGCCTTGACCCAACTGATCGGCCTCGTAGGTGTACCAAGCGCCAGCTTTCTTAACGATACCGAGTTCAACACCCATATCGATAAGTGAACCTTCACGTGAAATACCTGTGCCGTAGATGATGTCGAATTCTGCTTGCTTAAATGGTGGGGCCATCTTGTTCTTAACAACCTTGACTCGTGTGCGGTTACCGACAGATTCGGTTCCATCTTTAAGAGTTTCGATGCGACGGATATCTAGACGAACTGAGGCGTAGAACTTAAGTGCTTTACCGCCAGTTGTTGTCTCAGGTGAACCGAAGAAAACACCAATCTTTTCGCGAAGCTGGTTGATAAAAATTGCGGTGGTCTTTGATTGATGAAGTGCACCTGTAATTTTACGGAGCGCTTGTGACATCAGACGAGCTTGTAGACCCATATGTGAGTCGCCCATTTCGCCTTCAATTTCTGCGCGTGGAACAAGTGCTGCAACAGAGTCAACGACAACTAGATCAAGTGCGCCGGAAAGAATTAACATATCCATAATTTCTAGCGCTTGCTCGCCTGTATCTGGCTGCGAAACAAGAAGTGCATCAATATCAACGCCAAGTTTCTTGGCATACTCAGCATCAAATGCGTGTTCTGCATCGATGAAGGCGCAGATTCCGCCAGCCTTCTGTGCATTTGCAATTGCGTGCAAGGTGAGAGTTGTCTTACCGGAGCTTTCTGGTCCATAAATTTCTACGATTCGACCGCGTGGTAGTCCGCCGATACCGAGTGCGATATCTAGCGCGATTGAACCTGTTGGAATTACTTCAATGATCGCATTTTGGCGATCAGACATCTTCATTACCGAACCTTTACCAAACTGACGTTCAATCTGGGCGAGTGCGGTGTCGAGCGCCTTTTGGCGATCCGAGGTGTTTTTTTCTTCGGCTTTATTTGCTTTATCAGCAGCCACGTTTTACTCCTTAAGATAAGAACGTCCGCGCACCTGATGTGCGCTTTCGTTGGTAGTCGGCCCAGAAGGTACGGAACTTCACTGATGACCCGCACGGCTTATAGAGAGCCTGTGGGCGATTAAGTGGAACCGCTCTGGATGTGCAGGGATAACTTTATCCGAACAACTGTTCGAAAGTTAGCAGGAGCCACTGACATGGCGCTCTGGCGTGTCGCAGCCTGAGCGCGAGCGCATGCGAGGATGGGGCAGTGTTGATCCTGCTGCCGCCTTCAGAGAAGAAAGCCGCTACAACTAAACCCACGCCTGCAATTAGCGTCTATATCGGCGTGCTCTATCAAGCGTTGGATTGGCCGAGCCTGAGCGCTACCGCCCGCAAGCGTGGATCTAAAGCGATCGTGATCATCTCCGCCAAGTACGGTGCGATCCGATGTGAGAGTTTGATTGAGAGTTACAAAGAGAAGATCGATAACAAGGCGATGCGCCAACCGATAGCCCAGGTCTTAGATCCTATAAAGACCGAGCTTTATGTGGATTGTCGATCATCTACATATAAAACTGTCTGGCGCTCCCCCGTTGAACAAACGGTAGAAATTCAAGTCAGCACCGTCGTTAATGGAGTGCGCACCGTTGTGACTCATATGTCGAAAAAAACTAGAGGTGAAATAACTCGCTGGCTTTTGCAATCGCGTTCGGAGGCGAAAACGCCAGAGGACTTGTATGCAATTGTTTCGGAAAAATATCCATGTGCGTTAACACCTAGCAATGGCACCAATCCCTGGGTATTGGAAGTCATCGCGGTCTAATTGGGCGGTCTAATTGGGCGGTCTAATTGGGCCGTTTAAACCAGCGCTGTTTCTTTGATGTAATTAACAGTTAGATCTGGATAGTTCCACATAATTACATGTGCGCAATTTTCTACAACTACCCAATTGGCATGTTCCGGGGCGCGACTTCGCAACTGAGCTTCTGGGTTGGGAAGAGTTAAATCTCCGTCACCGAAAATTACAGAAACTGGAACGCTCTTTTGAATTTTAGAAGAAAAGTTTTTAAGTTTTAATTGACGCCACATCGGCATAAAACCAATCGAGTGCGCCATTGCCAACACTGAGTCCTTACAGGTTTCATAAGATAAATCACGCCACAAATGTGTAATCTTTTTATAACCGACCGCTTTCAGAGGCGGGGTGCGGTAGGCAACTCGTAAGAAATACTGTGAAATTTTTGCAAGTATGCGGGCAACGATTGTTGGTGGATATTTTGTAGTCGGTCCACCTTCCCATAATCCAGCAGGGGCTAAGGCGGTAACGCTGCGCACGCGATCAGGAAACATAGCCGCAGTTTCTAGTGCGATCCAAGCTCCAAGTGAGTTGCCGGCAATGTGGAATTCTTTGACGCCATGTTCCTGATCAAGGTATTGAGTTAGCGCACTTGCCATAGCCTTCGGATCTAGCGCCTCATTTTCATCCAGTGGTGCTATTCCATGACCCGGCAAATCAAGTGCGTAGACAACGAAGTAATTTTCTAATCCTTTGAGCAGCAACTTCCAAATGTTTCCGGCAGAGCCAAGTCCGTGAACTAAAACAAGTGCAGGCAGTTCCTTTTTCTTTCTGTGAACATGGGCATGTATAGGCATCAGTATTTATATTTCTCGGTTTCGGTGGGACATTGTTTGCAAACAGCGCGCCAAATTTCGGCCGCTTCATATCCATCTTTTAGCGCTTCATCGACAGTTCGGCTACCTAATTCGCTAATGGCAATATCCTGTGAAAAAGAAGGAGCCCACTGTTCGCCAAATGAAAGTGTTAGTCGCTCCCGTAGGTCAGAAATTCGCATATGCCGTAATTTAGTTTTAAAACAGGGTGCGATCAACTAGAAGTTCGGCTTGCTCGCGTGATTGATCTGGAGTTAGGGGTTGCATGACCTGACCCATTAACCAACGCATAGCAATTCCAGTTCCGGCAGCCGACTTGGTAGCTGTAAATAAACATTGCGCAATCGCCAAATAAAGTGGATTTTCACTTTGAGATAACATCAAAGTTAGGGCCGCCGGATCATTGATACGCATCGAAGCAAGAGCTGAATCTCCTGAAATATATAAAGAAAGTTTTTCTAGCGCATCAGCCGGAGTTCCTGCCTTGTTTGCAATTTCAATCATAAGTTCAACTTCGGCTGAGATCAATGCGGTAATAACTGCGCCCTTGTCTCGATAATGGTTATACAAAGTGGCGCGAGATACCTGCGAGACATCAGCGATTTCAATCATTGAGATATTTGAAAGACCCGATTTTGCAATTAGAGATTTTGTTCCTTCAAGGATTGCACTCTCGGTGCGACGATGGGTACCGCCCTGTTTCGCGTACTTAGGCTGCGTCAACAACGGACAACTTCGCACTCTCTTGAACTTTTAGCTCAAGTGAGACGTTTGCAATGACTGACGATAGAGATAGGTCGAGTGCTTCACAGATCGCATTCAGTAGTTCAGATGACGCTTCTTTCTGACCGCGTTCGACTTCAGATAAATACCCGAGTGAAACTCGAGCAGAGCGCGCAACATCACGTAAAGTGCGGGACTGTTCAGTTCGCGCAGCGCGCAAGGAGTGACCAACGGCTGTGCGTAATAGCGCCATTTGGTTTTCTCCCTTCTTGCTAGCTTTGATCTCGAACCCTAAGGATACGCGCAAATGAGGCGATCGCGCTGGTTACAGTGGCGTTTCGTACCACTTCACGTTCACCAGATAGCGCCAATTCGATTACTTGCGTGACTGGACCAACCACCGCCACAAAAACACGACCCGCATCAGATCCATCGGCTGGACCTGGACCGGCAACCCCAGTTGTAGAAATACACCAAGTGGAGCCGAAAGACTTGTTAGCGCCTTTCGCCATTTCAATTGCGACTTCTTCACTGACAACTGTGCGTTCAGCGATTAAGGAGCTCTCTAAATTTAAATGTGAAATCTTAACTTCGGGCGTATAGGCAGTTATTGAACCTAGAAAAATGTCTGAAGCGCCCGAAACCGATGTCAGCGCTGCACTTAGCCCGCCAGCGGTTAATGATTCAGCAGTTGATACAGTCTCACCGCGCTTGCGAAGTGAGACATGAATTTCATTTATGAGGCTGATGATCTCTTTAGATAAAGTCATATCGCCTCCCAGTTCTAACTCTTTTTAATAAAAGCAGAACGTACATAGTAAAGGCCAGTAAGTATTGTCACAATAACTGTGGCATACATAAATCCATCTCTAAACCAGAAGAGTGAAGGATTTAGTGGCAGAACATAAAATCCAGTTCCAAAACCTTGCAGTGCCACTTTTAGTTTGCCACCTTTATTCGCTGGAATTACTCCCCGCTTAAGAATTGCGATACGGAATAAGGTGATGCCAATTTCGCGCGCCAAAATGACGATCGTAATCCACCATGGAAGTCGATCAAGAATCGATAAACACACCATCGCCGTACCAACCATGGCTTTATCTGCAACCGGATCTAAAAATTTACCTAGTTCTGTAATTTGCTGGCGGCTTCGAGCTAACTGACCGTCAAAAATATCTGAGAGCCCCAAAATAAAAAATATCCACCAAGAAATAATCTGCCAGTTGTAGTCATCTCCCCCGTTCATAAAGAGCGCTATCGCTCCAAATGGAATTAAAACTAAGCGAGAAATAGTTAGCGAATTCGGGGTGATGAATCCAGGAACGTTCATACTGCGCGAGCAACCAAATCTGCGCCCATAGATTCGATGACTACTCCATCGACATACTGCCCAACTTTAAAATCAGTTCCAATAAATGAAGTTGTTCCATCTACTTCTGGCCCTTGATGAGCAGCACGACCTTCTTGTAATTCGGCATCCTCAATTAAAACTCTTACGCTCTCACCAATTCGTGCGGTTGCGCGCAGTGAAACCATCTCATCAGCTAAGGAGGAGAGCGATTCAACGCGTTGGCGAATCACATCTTCGGCAACTTTGTCGGTTAGATCAAGTGCCTCAGTATTATCTTCGTCGGAGTATCCAAAGATTCCAACTGCATCTAACTTTGCGGCAGTTATAAAGTCTGCTAAATCATCGTAATCTGCTTGCGTTTCACCCGGAAAACCAACAATAAAGTTGGAGCGAATTCCAGCAGTTGGAGAGAGTGCGCGGATCTGAGAAATTAAATGTAAGAACTTCTCAGCATCACCAAAGCGGCGCATACGTCGTAAAACGGTAGGACTGGTGTGCTGGAAAGATAAATCAAAGTATGGTGCGATTTTTTCATGCTCGATCATCGCCTGAAGCAACGACGGTCTCATCTCGGCCGGCTGTAAGTACGAAAGGCGCACGCGTTCGATTCCTTCAATGGCTACAAAATCAGGAAGGATTTTTTCCATTAACTTAAGGTCGCCTAAATCTTTTCCATAAGAGGTTGTATTTTCGCTAACTAAAAAGAGTTCGCTTACGCCATTGGCAGCGAGCCATTTACCCTCTTCAATAATTTCAGTTGGTTTACGAGAAATAAATGAGCCTCTGAAATAAGGAATCGCACAGAAAGAGCAACGTCGATCACAACCAGAAGCAATTTTCAGTGGCGCCCAAGGTGCATCCCCCAGACGTTTGCGAAAGAGAGATCCGCCCGCGCCGAGAGTAGAGGCATAAGATTCATCGCGCGCTGCTGGCCGATCTGCTGGTGCAATTGGCAATAGCGCTCGACGATCACGCGGAACATGCGGAGTGTGCGCATTTCCGGAAACAATAGATTGCAGCCTTGCAGAAATATCTACGTAATCATCGAAACCTAAAATTCCATCTGCTTCAGGAAGTGCGCTTGCGAGTTCTTGCCCATAACGCTCGGCCATGCAACCAACTGCAACAACTGCGCGCGTTAGGCCGTGACCTTTTAAGGAGTTCGCCTCAAGTAGTGCATCAATTGAATCTTTCTTCGCCGATTCAATAAAACCACATGTATTAACAACTGCAACTTCAGCAGATTCAACATCTGAAACTAGCGTCCATCCATCGGCAGCTAATCGACCGGCAAGCTCTTCCGAGTCAACTTCGTTGCGGGCACAACCCATGGTGATAATTGCAACGGTCCGGCTCATTTGCCAGATCTTACCTCGTGCCAGGACTTATTTACTTCTAAAAGTCTTTCGCACCTCTTGATTACGCGTTCCAAGGGGTTCTAACTGCTCGCCATTAAGCGATAAATCAAGGTCGCCTGCATTGCTTAAGTAAATGCTAATTGATGAGGATGATTTAAAGTCTTTGGTATCTCCTTGGAAGATACGTCCCTTGAAAATACTTTTTCCATCGACAACTACGTCTATATTTGAATTGCCACGTGTGGCAGAAATTTTGAGATTTAATCCATCTGTACTTGTGGGAACAACGGTTTCAGTTGGTTCTACAGCCTTAACTGATGGCGCCACCGAAGGCTTAATTGAAGGAGCAACAACAGGTGTTGTAGTGGTCGTTGAGTTACTAATTATTATTTGTGCGCCAACAATCGCACCGAGAGAAATTGCAGAAGCAATGGCGAGAGATTTCCAAGTAATAGTTTTCTTCTCAGTTGGAATCTTTGTTACATGATTTTCAACTAACATATCTGAAATTCGGCGTTGGTCAATCGAATGTTCTGCATCATAAAGATCAACCAAATTCTTCAGATCAGTTTGTAAAAGCGGTGCCAGATTTCTTAAGTGGCCACGGGCGTAGGTGTCACCACCACAGGATTTGAAATTATTATTTTCCATTTCGCGAATGAGTCCCGCACGAATACTGGTTCGCTCCGATAGATCTTCAACGCTAAGTCCGGCACTGGTACGTGCCTGTCTTAGGAAATCACCTAGCGCCATTTTTACTCGCCTCACTTTTGGCAAAACAGATTGTCTGCGTAGGGACATTGTAGAGTGGAGATCACCCGCCGTATAGTAAAAAGGGTGAGAAAAGAAGTTTAAATCGAAGCGCAGAAATCTAAGTCACTGCTAGTAGTCGCGCAAAGTGGCGAGCACGGAGTCCAATTCATCCGCTTTCACCATAACTACCCGAGCCTTGGATCCTTCAGATGGTCCAACTATTCCTCGAGACTCCATCAAATCCATCAACCGCCCAGCTTTAGCAAATCCAACTCGGAGTTTTCGTTGCAACATTGAAGTTGATCCAAATTGAGTTCCAACGACTAATTCAATCGCCTGCATCAAAATATCTAAATCATCTCCAATATCTTTATCAACTAATTTATTAGATTGCGGTGCAACCGTTACATCATCACGATAACGGGGCGAGAGTTGTTTCTTTACGTGACTTGTAACTGCTTCGATTTCACGTTCTGAAACATAGGCGCCTTGAATTCGAATGGCACGCGATGCTCCCATTGGAATAAATAGCCCATCACCTTGTCCAACTAATTTTTCTGCACCGGGACTATCTAAAATCACTCGGCTATCTGCTAGTGAACTGGTGGCGAATGAAAGCCGAGAAGGTACGTTCGCCTTGATAAGACCGGTTACGACATCTACTGATGGTCGCTGAGTTGCGAGGACTAAGTGAATTCCAGCAGAACGTGCTAACTGCGTAATGCGAACTACAGATTCTTCGACTTCACGCGCTGCCACAATCATTAAGTCTGCTAATTCGTCAATAACTACAAGTAAATATGGATATGGCTCGACTACACGATCACTACCCGGAGGGGCAATAACTTTTCCAGCACGAACCGCTTTATTAAAATCATCGATATGCCTAAAGCCAAAAGTAGAAAGATCTTCATAGCGCAGATCCATTTCGCGTACTACCCAAGTCAAGGCATCTGCAGCTTTCTTGGGGTTGGTAATAATTGGTGTAATCAAATGTGGAATACCTTCGTAGGCAGTTAACTCAACGCGTTTTGGGTCAATCAAAACTAGGCGGACCTCATCAGGAGTTGCGCGCATCAAAATAGAAGTAATCATCACATTTATCATTGAGGACTTACCCGCACCAGTTGCGCCCGCAACCAACAAGTGCGGCATTTTTGCTAAGTTGGCACAGACGAAATTACCTTCGACATCTTTACCGAGCGCCACCAACATTGGGTGATGGTCTTGACCAGCGACACTTGAGCGCATTACATCGCCAAGCGCCACAATCTCACGATCAGTATTTGGAATTTCAATTCCTACCGCTGATTTACCCGGAATTGGAGAAAGAATTCGGACATCAGAACTGGCAACCGCGTATGAAATATTTTTAGCAAGAGCCGTAATCCGCTCTACCTTTACCGCGTTGCCAAGTTCTACTTCATAACGAGTAACTGTAGGCCCACGCATAAATCCAGTTACCTGTGCATCAATTTCAAACTGCAAAAATACTTCGGTTAGCGCTGCAACAACTATGTCATTGGCTTTTGATTTTGCCTTGGCCGCTGGACCAGTACGCAATAAATCTTGTGGGGGCAGGGCGTAATTAGAATCGGCGCTCAGCAAAAGTTGTTCGGGGCGTTTTCCAACTATCGATTCTTTCACTGGTGGCGTCTGAGTATTGCGTGGAATTTCTACCGTGAATTCTTCATCAAACTCTTCTTCATCAATTTCCTCTTCAACATCTTCTACCTGCTGATTCCAAACAACTGGTGATTCAAATGGAGGTGTGTCAGTGATTTCAAAGTCATTCTCCTTGCGCTGAATTCGCTTAGACCAGAGCCATATAAAAGTATTTTTAGTGCGGATGAATACCGAGGAAAGTGGTGTTGCCGTTGCTACTAGTAATCCAAAAATGAAGAGGGCTATTAGAAATGGGTAGGCCAGAAGCGAAGTCATAAGGCGTTCCAATGGCATAGCGACGGCGTATCCCAACCAACCGCCACCTTCGCGCATTGCAGTTGTACCTGTTGGATTAGCGAGCCCAAGTGAACCGTTTAATAAATGGGCTAGCCCTGATGCGCTAAAAACAATTGTGACAATTCCAATGATGATTCGGGAAGTTGCTTTTTTATCATCTGGAACGCGGAATAGTCGCACTGCAAAATAAAGCGCAACTAGCGGGGCAAAGAATCCAATTCGCCCTAGTCCTCCATAAATCACAGCGTAGAGATTGCGACCCACAAAATTATCTGCTGCAAACCAAGTTCCAGCGAAGGCTGCTAATGAGAGAATGACTAGAAGAAAAGCTAAACCATCACGTTGGTGTGCAGGATCTAGATCTCGAGCACCGCGCGCTAAAAATCTCACGGTAGAGCCCAGCGTTCTGGCAATAAATCGCCAAAGTCCAGAAAAAGCGCTGGCTAAAACCGAGAAGAAGGTCTTCTTAGATCCTCGAGATTTCGCAGTTGATGCGCGTTTTTTCTTCGCCACACCTTAAATCTTAGCGGTCAGACCTCAATAACTACGGGAACAATCATTGGACGGCGGCGGTGTTTTCCACCTACCCAACTTCCAATAGTTCGACGAACAACTTGTGAGAGTTGCGCAGTTCCATTTATTCCCTCAGATACTGCTCGTTCTAGAGCTTTTTCTATTTGGCCTTTTACTTCATCAAATAGCGCTTCATCTTCATTAAATCCGCGTGCATGAATATCTGGACCTGCAATAATTTTTCCACTCTGTGATTCGATGACAACTACTACTGAAATGAATCCTTCTTCACCCAAGATACGACGATCTTTTAGTGAAGATTCGGTGATATCGCCAATGCTTTGTCCATCAACATAAACATAACCACAAGGAACTGAGCCAACGACTTCTGCAACGTGATCAATTAGATCTATAACAATTCCATTTTCAATTATGAAAGTATTCTCACGAGGTACTCCAGATTGAATTGCCAGTTCCGCGTTCGCCTTGAGATGGCGCCATTCACCGTGTACTGGAAGTGCATACTTTGGTTTTACGATGTTGTAGCAGTACAACAACTCCCCCGCCGCCGCATGTCCAGAGACGTGAACCATGGCATTGGCTTTGTGAACAACTTTGGCACCAAATCTAGTTAACTCGTTGATTACTCTAAAGACTGAGTTTTCGTTACCCGGAATAAGTGAAGAGGCGAGAATTACGGTGTCGCCTTCGCCCACACGAATCTGGTGATCGCCATTGGCCATCCGAGAAAGAGCTGCCATTGGTTCACCTTGCGAACCAGTGCAAATTAATACCACGCGATCGTCATAACTATCTAAATCTTTTGCATCAATAACTATTCCAGCTGGGACTTTCAGATATCCCATATCTTCGGCGATCTTCATATTACGAACCATGGAACGTCCAATAAATACTACTTTTCGATTATGTAGCACTGCAGTATCAATTACTTGCTGCACTCTATGAACGTGTGAAGAGAATGAGGCGACGATGACGCGCTTCTTGGTAGCGGCAATTACGCGATTTAGCGCTGGCATAATCTCGCGTTCGGCTGGAGTAAATCCTGGGATATCTGCATTTGTAGAATCAACTAAGAACAAGTCAACACCTTCTTCACCCAAGCGAGCAAAGGTACGAAGATCGGTAATTCGTCCATCAAGTGGTAACTGATCCATTTTAAAATCGCCAGTATGCAAAATTGTTCCAGCTTTTGTACGAATCACAACAGCTAGTGCATCAGGAATCGAATGGTTGACCGCAACGAATTCGACTTCGAATGGTCCGATATCTTCGATATCGCCTTCGCGTACTTCGCGAGTAAGGGGCGTAATGCGACGTTCTTTTAACTTTGCCCCAACTAGTGCCAGCGTTAAGGCTGAACCATAAAGTGCGATATCGCCGCGTTCACGGAGTAAATATGGAGTCGCTCCAATGTGATCCTCATGGCCGTGAGTAAGCACCAAACCAACAACATCATCTAGGCGATCTCTAATGTAACTAAAATCAGGCAAAATTAAATCAATACCTGGCTGATTCTCTTCCGGAAATAGAACACCACAGTCAACAATTAATAATTTGCCATTAGTTTCAAAGACGGTCATATTGCGACCGATTTCGGCGAGACCGCCAAGTGCGACAATTCGTAAGCCACCCGCAACTAATTTGCTGGGCGTACCAAGTCCCGGATGTGGATGTGTCATTTAGCTAAATGATGAACTATAAAGAAACGCCACCTGCGATTAGATCTTGGCGCAATTGCGCGATCTGATCGGCAGTTGCATCAACTAGAGGTAAGCGAGTGTGTCCGCCTGGAAGGCCCATCAAGGTCAGGGCGGCTTTGGTAAGAATTGCTCCCTGTGTTCGGAATGTGCCAGTGAAAACTGGAAGTAACTTTTGGTGAATCTCTAAAGCACGAGCCGCATTTCCAGCAAACCAAGCATCAAGCATTTCCTTTAAATCCGCGCCGACTGTATGTCCGCAAACTGAAACCATTCCGACTGCGCCAACTGAAAGAAGCGGCAAGTTAAGAATGTCATCACCAGAATAAACTGGAATTCCACAACGCTTAATTACCCAAGAAGTTGATGCCACATTACCTTTAGCATCTTTAAGAGCAACAATCTGTGGGTGTTCATAAAGTTCAACGATTGTGTCTGACTCTATTTCAATGCCGCAACGTCCTGGGATGTCATACATCATCACCGGTAGATCTGTAGCGCTGGCAATTGCTTTAAAGTGCGCTACTACCCCGGCTTGTGGAGGCTTGTTGTAATACGGAGTGACGATTAACAAACCATCGGCACCCGCTTGTTCGGTGCGCTTTGCTTGATTAATTGAATATTCAGTTTCGTTATCGCCTGCACCAGAGAGCACAAATATATTCGGCCCAACAACGCTTTTTACAACTTTAATTATTTCTTCTTTTTCTGAGGACTTAGTAGTTGGCGCCTCACCAGTTGTTCCGTTAACTGCAATTCCGTCATGACCTGAGGCAACTAGATGTGCCGCAAGTCTTTCGACGCCGGGCCAATCAATCTTTCCTTCTTTATCAAAAGGGGTCACCATTGCGGTGAGCATGCGACCGAATGGTGCTTGAATTGCCATGGGTGAAACCTACCGTTTTACGGCGCGATCCGTCCAGATTTTTCGAAGGCACCGTATGTAAGAGGCATTAATTTTGCGAATTCGGCCTCCATTTTTTCAGCAACCATCTCTATTTCGCGTTGTGGGTAGCTAGGAAAATGTGATCCTTCACGTGCGGTGCGAAGTGAGAGAAAATTCATAAGTGCGCGCGCATTCATAGTCACATACATTGATGAATAAGTTGCAACTGGTAGAACTACTCGAGCGACTTCGCGAGCAACTCCGGCTTCCAGCATTTTTACATAACTTTCATAGGCAATTACATATGCTTCTTTCATCGCTTTAATTGAGATATCAAATTGTTCTTGAGTTCCATCTACAAATGTATAAGCACCAGTCTTTCCAATCTGGACTAACTTCCGCTCTTTTGAAGGAATATAGAAAACTGGATTTAATTCGCGATAGCGACCTGATTCTTCATTGTATGAAGCCATACGGTGGCGCATGAATTCACGGAATACAAATATTGGTGCGCTGACAAAAAAAGTCATTGATGTGTGCTCAAATGGTGATCCGTGACGCTCTCGAGCAAGATAATTAATTAGCCCAGCAGAACGAGCAGGGTCCTCACCTATTTCATCGAGTGACTGTTCGCCAGCAGTTGATACACGGGCAGCCCAGATAACATCGGCATCGCTCGCACTTGATTTTACGAGTTCGACGGTGACATCATCACGGAAAATTATCTCTTGGCTCATGGGCGTCACCCTATATTCGCGGCGCTATCTCGCTCAGGATTTCTAGGGCAGAATGCACCCGTGTCTAGAGTGAACCGCACCACCGCTGCGCAATCTTTCAGTGTTTCACTCACTGTTGGAGCCTACGGAATCGCTTTTGGTGCCGCCTCAGTCGCAGCCGGATTTAGCGTTCTTCAGACTTGCTTCCTTTCTCTGCTGACCTTTACCGGAGCCTCACAATTTGCAGTTATCGGCGTGCTTGGTGCTGGAGGAACGCCAATAAATGGAATCGTGGCGGCTTCATTATTAGGCCTCAGAAATACTTTATACGGAATTCGAATGACGCCGGTCTTAAGGGTTAAAGGTTTTCGTAAAGTCGTTGCCGCACAAATCACTATCGATGAGTCCCTCGGCGTCTCACTCTCCCAAGAGAAACTTGGTTTAAAGGCAATGCGTCAAGGATTTTGGTTAACTGGCGTTGGTGTATTTATTTTCTGGAATTTGTTTACTCTGGCGGGCGCCTACGGCGCACAGGCTTTAGGAAATCCATCGGCATGGGGCTTGGATGCAGCGGTGCCAGCGGCATTTTTAGGTCTGCTCTGGCCACGCTTAACTTCTAAATTAGATCGACTGCTTGTGATTGCGGCGGGATCTCTTGCGCTGCTGATGACACCTTATTTCGTTCCGGGCTTTCCAATAATTGCGACATCAGTGTTGGCAGTTCTCTTCGGATTGCGAGCCAATTTATGGAAATAAATTCAATTGATCCATTTTGGTTAGCCGTTATCGGAACCAGTTTTATTGCCTTCGTCCTTAAATATTTAGGCTATAGCATTCCAAGTAAATGGTTGGCCCATCCACGAATTATAAAAATAAGTGCGCTCATACCTATCGCACTTCTTAGCGCACTGGTAGCAGTGCAAACTTTCACGCAAGAATCACGTTTAATTGCGGATCAGCGCTTGGCTGGAGTTGGTGTGGCGGTTATCGCGCTTTTGTTGAAAGCGCCATTTCCGATTGTTGTAATTTCTGCAGCCGCTACTTCAGCCACTCTATTTCATATCGGTTAGATTATTGAGAGCGCTTTTAATTTAGCAGTGAGATCAATATCCGAAGGCTCAGTTAAGTGCGTTCCGTCTGAGAAAACGATAACTGGAATTGATTTTGCACCACCATTGATTTCGATTACTTTATCGGCAGCAGTTAGGTCTGCCTCTACATCGATGTGATTGACTTGAATATCGAGTTCTTCAAATAAGCGCTTTGAGCGGCGACAATCTCCGCACCAATCGGCTCCATACATAGTGATATCTGCTTTAGCCATTTTTTTACTCCTTACATAAATTTCTCAAGGCCGATAGTCAGCCCTGGATTCGAAATAATTTTGCGCACTCCTAATAATACACCGGGCATAAATCCAGCGCGGTCTAGAGAATCGTGGCGAATCGTAAGAGTTTCACCCAACCCCCCGAATAAAACTTCTTGATGAGCAACTAATCCACGGGCACGAACAGAATGAATTGGAACATCGCCAACGCTTGCGCCACGTGCTCCATCTAGAGAATCTTTTGTTGCATCAGGAGCCGCTGGTAATCCTGCTACTTTGCGGGCTTTGGAAATCAATTCTGCAGTTCGAACTGCCGTTCCAGAAGGTGCATCAACTTTATCTGGATGATGTAATTCAATAATTTCTACAGATTCAAAATATTGCGCTGCCTTTTCAGCAAACTCCATCATTAAGACTGCGCCAATTGCAAAGTTAGGTGCAATCAAAACGCCAACCGTTGGATTCTCAGCGATTAACTTTTTCAACCGAGCCAAGCGCGCGTCATCAAATCCAGTCGTGCCGACTACTGAAGATATTTTTGCTTGAATTAAAAATTCGAGATTAGCCATAACTGAGACTGGAGTTGTGAAATCAACAACTACCTGTGTCTGGCTTGAAATTAAAGAATCAAGTGAATCGCCGATATCAAGTGCTGCAACTAATTCCATATCTGTCGCTTCATTTACCGCTTTGACCACTTCAGCGCCCATGCGCCCACGTGCACCTATGACTCCGACTTTAATCATGAGTTCAGCACCTTCTCAAATTTTGCTTCGTTTTTAAATGGTCCTACCAAAGCAAGGGTAGGTGATTTAGTTAGAAACTCGCTAGCAACTTGGCGAACATCAGAGACGTTTACTTTGGAAATCTCCTTAAGAATGTCATCAAATCCCATAACTTGGCCATAAACGATTTCATTCTTGCCGATTCGGCTCATTCGCGAGCCAGTATCTTCTTGGCTCAAAACTAAAGAGCCACGGACTGCCCCTTTAGCTCGTTCAATTTCTTCATGGCTCATTCCATTATTAGCGACATCGGCCAATACTTCACGAATAATTTCAACCACTTCAATTGCCTTAGTGGGATTGCAACCCGCATAAAAACCGATCTGACCAGAGCCAGCAAATTGCTGGGCGTATGCATAAACGGAATAGGCAAGACCGCGTTTTTCGCGAATCTCTTGGAATAAACGTGATGACATTCCACCACCAAGTGCTGATGCGAGTACTCCCATGGAAAAGCGGCGTTGATCACTTCGCGCGACGCCTTCCATTCCATAAAACATATGTGCTTGCTCAGTCTTACGAGTAAGTAAACCAACGCTCTGCATCGGCTTAGTTTTTACAGGAGTGTTGGGACGAATTTGTGGCGCACCTTTTACATCAAGGAAGTTATCGCGAGAAAGCGCTTCTTCGACCATTGCAACTACACGCTTATGCTTAAGATTTCCAGCAACTGCAACAACTAGATCCTGAGGAAGATATTTCTTCTTGTAGTAATTAAATACCGAGTTACGGGTCATGTCATTTATTGACTGAATGGTTCCTAAAATAGGACGACCGAGTTGTGTATCTCCATAATATGTTTCAGCGTATAAATCATGAACTAAATCACTGGGATCGTCATCACGCATTGCGATTTCTTCGAGGACAACTTTACGTTCAGCATCCACATCAAGTGCGGTAACGATTGAAGAAGTAATTAAATCTGAGACCACATCAATGGCCATTGGTAAATCAGTATCAATTACCCGCGCATAGAAACAGGTGTATTCCTTGCTGGTGAAAGCATTCATATCTCCACCAACCGCTTCGATGGCAGAAGAAATTTCGAGTGCAGTACGACTAGGAGTTCCTTTAAAAAGTAAATGTTCTAGAAAGTGAGAAGCCCCAGCAACGGCCGGGGTTTCATCACGCGAACCAACATTTACCCAGATACCAATTGCGGCGCTGCGCACCGACGGAACTTCTTCCGTGACGATGCGCAGACCGCTAGGTAAAACTGTGCGACGTACTGACATTTTTCTACTTATTCTGCGCTCGGTGTAGTTCCATCTTCGAGTACAGGAACAAGTGAGAGCTTGCCCTTTGGATCGATCTCGCCGATCTCAACTTGAATCTTGTCGCCAACCTTCATGACTTCTTCAAGGTTTTCAATTCGCTTTCCGCCATGCATCTTGCGAATCTGAGAAACGTGAAGTAGTCCATCTTTGCCCGGCATCAATGAGATGAAAGCACCAAATGCTGCAAGTTTTACAACGGTACCGAGGTAGCGCTCTCCAACTTCTGGCATTTGTGGATTTGCAATCGCATTAATTTGGGCGCGAGCAGCTTCTGCTGAAGGGCCATCGGTTGCACCGATATAAATAGTTCCATCATCTTCGATTGAAATATCAGCGCCAGTTTCATCTTGGATCTGATTAATAATCTTGCCCTTAGGCCCAATTACCGCACCGATCTGATCTACTGGAATCTTTACCGAGATAATACGAGGCGCAAATGGACTCATCTCATCAGGAGTATCGATCGCTTCATTCATAACATCAAGAATTGCTAAACGAGCTTCCTTCGCTTGAAGAAGTGCGCCCGCTAGAACTGATGCTGGAATTCCATCTAACTTGGTATCAAGTTGAAGTGCTGTAACGAAATCTTTTGTTCCAGCAACTTTAAAGTCCATATCTCCGAATGCATCTTCTGCACCCAAGATATCGGTCAAGGCAACGTACTCAACTTTGCCATCAACTGTGTCTGAGATAAGACCCATTGCAATACCTGCAACTGGAGCCTTAAGAGGCACGCCAGCATTAAGCATTGAAAGTGTTGAGGCACAAACAGAACCCATTGATGTTGAACCATTTGAACCTAGCGCTTCAGAAACCTGACGGATTGCGTAAGGGAATTCTTCACGGGTTGGTAGAACTGGAACAAGAGCGCGCTCTGCGAGAGCACCGTGTCCAATTTCGCGACGCTTTGGTGTTCCAACGCGACCGGTTTCACCAGTTGAATATGGTGGGAAGTTGTAGTTGTGCATATAGCGCTTATGATTTTCTGGATTTAGCGTATCTAACTGCTGTTCCATCTTAAGCATATTAAGAGTTGTAACTCCAAGAATCTGTGTCTCTCCACGTTCGAAAATTGCTGAACCGTGAACGCGTGGAATTACTTCTACTTCAGCAGAGAGTGCGCGAATATCGCGCAGTCCACGGCCATCGATACGAATTTTATCTCGTAGTACACGCTGGCGAACTAGCTTCTTTGTCAATGAGCGAAAGGCTGCAGAAACTTCTTTTTCGCGGCCCTCAAAGGCAGCGGCAAGAGATGCCTTTGTTGCAGCAGATAGTTCATCAATCTTTGTTTCGCGATCTTGCTTTCCAGCAATAGTCATCGCTTTGGCTAGATCAGCACCTGCTGATTTTTCAACAGCATCGAACGCGTCTGCTTGGTAATCCAAGAAGACTGGAAATTCTGCAGTTGGCTTTGCAGCAACTTTTGCAAGCTTGCTCTGTGCCTCACAAAGAATCTTAATAAATGGCTTAGCCGCATCAAGTCCCTGTG
>JBBQEE010000002.1:0-19467 GCA_038320375.1 Candidatus Nanopelagicales bacterium | reverse complement strand
TCGCAGGTTCAACTCCCGCCGGGGACACATAGTTTTAAAAATTCTTTATCTGACCGCATAAAAAAAGAGTTTAGAAGAGGATAATAGTTTAGAAGATTTTTTTGTAAAGATACTGAGGATAGTGATTGCATCGAATTTTTTTAACTTAACCGTTTATTAAACGTGCAATTTCAACATACAATGGGATTCCCAATATTAAATTAAAAGGGAAAGTCACTCCGATACTTGAAATCAGCGCCAGAGATAATTTTGATTCTGGTAGCGCGAGCAAGACGGCCGCAGGTGCTGCGATATAAGAAGCACTGGCACATAGAACTCCGATTACAACCATTCCACCGAGGGAGAGTCCAACAAAATTTGCTACAAGTATTCCTAGGGTGCCCGCAAAAATTGGAAAAGCAATTGCAAATACAACCATTGGGAATCCAACGTGCTTTATTTCATTCCAGTTACTTCCGGCAAGGTAACCAAGGTGGAGCAAGAAGAGAACAAGTAGCCCACCTTGTAAATCAATGAAAAACGGAGAGACCTTTTCGTAGCCAGCCTGTGATGTGATCCCACCGATTATCAGTCCTCCTACAAGGAGCAGAACTGTCTTCCCAAGTAATACCTCACGCAGGGTTTCACCCCAAGGCGTTTTTCTTGATCCAGCCCTGGATCCTAGATAAATACCAATAACTATTCCGGGTACTTCCATAATGGTAAGTAACGCTGTCGCGTAACCCTCAAATTGGATTCCTGAATTTTCAAGAAAAAGAAGCGCTGCAGAAAAAGTTACAAGCGAAGTTGAGCCATAGTGCGCTGCGATGGCGCCACGGTCCATATCGTTGATGCTCTTAATCAACTTTAATGTGTAGAAAGCGATAAATGGAATAATCGAACCGAGCAAGAATGTTGCAACAGATGGCGCAAGAAACTCGGATGGGGATACATCTTTTAGCGAGTGCCCACCTTTAAGGCCGATACCAAAGAGAAGAAAAATTGATACAAATTGATAAATAGAGTCAGGGAGTCGAACATCGCTTTTTATGCGCGAGGCGATAAATCCTAAAATGAAGACCAAGACAGCAACTGAGCTGAGGTTATTCCACGCCAGATCCCATGAGGAATTCATAATGCTCCATTCGTATAAAGGAAATAATACCTGAAATACAATTCAGGTGTCAATTAGCAGGTATAGTTTGCCTATGGGAAAGAATCCAATATCTCGCGAATGGACATTTCTCTCCAACCATGGCCACGTATTAGTTCATTTAAGTAGAGATCCAGATTCACGTGTACGCGATATAGCCGACTCGGTAGGCATAACAGAGAGGAGTGCTCAGGCGATACTTGCGGATCTAGAAGAGTCGGGATATGTAGAGGTCACGCGAGTAGGTCGAAGAAATAAATATAAAATAAATCCAAATCTAAAATTTCGACATCCTTCTGAAGATGGAAAACCAATAAGTTCGCTACTGAAGATTTTTTCATAAGAAATGAAAGTTCATCCATATTTCGGTAAAGATGTAGTTTTAACTAGTAAGCACTTTAAGAAATCAATGATTGAACCAAGCTTTAGAGAGTTACTTGAGATCAAACTTATTGAATGTCCTGCAGATACAGACATTCTTGGAACTTTTAGTGGAGAAGTCGAACGAACACTTCCGCCCCTGGAAACTGCTTTACAGAAGGCACGACTGGGCTTAGATCAGCTTGGTATGGATTTAGGGATCGCGTCAGAGGGTTCAATCGGGCCCGATCCAATTATTCCATTTCTTAATTCAGATATAGAAATTCTGGTTTTTATTGATCTTGTGAATAAGATTGAAATTATTGAAGTATTTCGTTCCTTTGACATAATAGCGTTCCAAAAAATTGTTAGCATCAATGAAAACTTAGATGAGTTTCTTATCAAATCTGATTTTCCAAACCACAAACTTATCGTTCGTTCCAATTTAGACGGAACATTAAATCCAATAAAAGGTATTGGAAATAAAACAGATTTGAAAAATGCGATTGAGTTAATGGCCAGGAATTCAACGGATAGACAGGTAAGTATTGAATCGGATCTAAGGGCTCACTGTTCGCCTTCGCGAGCCCTTAACATAAAGAGCGCAGCCGAAATTTTGGCTAAGAGAGTTAAAGCACAGTGCAAGATTTGTAATTCTCCTGGTTGGGGAAAGGTTGATGTAGAGAAAGGACTGGAATGCCAGTCCTGCGGTGCGAACGTTGAAAAAGCGATTAAACGTGAGGTCTTTGGTTGTTATAAATGTGATCACAAAGAATTCGGAGATCAACGTTCGCTTTTCGCTGATCCAGCTATATGTGACTGGTGTAATCCTTAGAAAATAACAGTACGGTCTCCAACAATAAAAATTTTATCTTCAGCGTAGAGTTTTACTGCTTTTGCTAATACTCGACGTTCAATATCTCGGCCAATCGCGATCAACTCTTCGGGGCTCGATGCATGGGTCACGTGGGCAATATCTTGCTCAATGATTGGGCCTTCATCTAAATCTGCAGTTACAAAGTGAGCAGTCGCACCAATTACTTTAACGCCACGATCATGCGCTTGGTGATAAGGCTTCGCACCTTTAAAACCGGGAAGAAATGAGTGATGGATATTAATTATTTTTCCAGAGAGAGCGGCACAAAATTCAGGAGAGAGAACTTGCATATAGCGAGCCAAAACAACAAAATTGATATTTAGTTCATCAATTTTTGAGAGCAATAATTTCTCTTGCGCAACTTTATTTGATGAGTCAATAGGTAGATATAAAAATGGAATCCCATGACCTTGAACAAGTTCTTTTAAATCTTCGCGATTTGAAACAACTAATGGTATTTCGATAGGAAGTTCATTTAATTCAAGCAGATACATTAAATCTCGAAGACAGTGGCTTTCTTTAGTAACTAAAATTAACGCCTTTGGCTTAGCCGCTGCTTGACGTATCTTGAGTTCTGGCGAAAACTTAGCTAAGCCAGATACAAGACTTTCGCGTGCAGGTTGTAGGCCTTGTGATGATTCGAAACGAGTACGCATAACAAAAGTATTTGTTGTGTGATCAGTAAATTGTTGGTTCTCAACGATATTTCCAGCGCAATTAAGTATTGCGGTTGTCATCGCATGGACGATGCCGGGTTGATCTGCGCACTTAAGGGTTGCGATGAGATCCATGGCTTAAGAGTATTGGCTAAAACGGGTAGTTAAAAATTAATGCGTAATTGTGAAGCGGCGGAGGGCCTTTGGTGCCCACCAATTATTTTCTCCAAAGAGTCTCATTAGCGCAGGCACGAGAAGCCCACGAACTATGGTGGCATCAAGCAATACTGCCAATGAAACTCCGAAGCCCAGCATTTTTATCGAGGTAACTCCGCTTGTCATAAAAGAAGCAAAGACAACTGCTAGCAAGAGCGCTGCTGCAGAAATAATTCGTGCAGAACGTTGTAATCCGACAGCGACCGAGTCGATATTGCTTTTACCAGCCAAGTGTTCTTCGCGAATGCGAGAGAGTAAGAAGATTTCATAATCCATTGAAAGTGCAAAGACAACGACAGCCACCAAGATCACTGTGCCGGTATCGAGGCTTCCAGTTACGGTGAAATCTCCAACTAGCCATTTCAGATGACCATCAATAAATATCCATGTGACCGCACCAAGTGTCGCAATCAGAGAGAGCACATTGAGAATAACAGCCTTGATCGGCAGAATGATTGAGCCTGTAAAAATAAAGATTAGAATCATTACCCAGAATGCAATCCAGCCCAGAGCGATAGGAAGTGTTCTAGCAATTCCATCTTGAGAGTCAGTGAAATCTGCTGCTACTCCACCAATTAAAGTTTGCGCAGGACTTGGAATACTTCTGATTTCCTTGATTAGTTTTTCAGCTTTCAAAGTGCGCGCAGATTGCGATGGAATTACCTGAATTCGCAAATCATTTCCGTAAGTTTCAATTGGGGCGATTCGAGCAATTCCTTCGACCTTAGCAATTGAAGCCAGATACTTAATAACTTGATCTTCACGACCAACACCGTTTGGAATAACAACCTCAATCGGAGAACCTTCAAAACTGCTAAAGCGATCTGAAATAACGGCTGAAGCGATCGCAGCCGGGTTATTTGCTGGCAGAACGCGTGAGTCAACCTGAGCGAAAGCAATATTTGTAATTGGAGCAGCCAAGATTCCTAAGACAAGTAGCGAACCCATTACTACTGGGATTGGGCGCTTCATTACAGTTCGTGCAGTTTGAGCCCATCGCCCATCATCTTTAGGTGTAATTCCGTTTTTACGTACAACACCTTTATCAATTCTTTTTCCAAGTAGCGCCAGAATTGCTGGAAGTAAGATGATTGATCCGAGTACGGCTAAGGAGACAACGCTGACTCCGGCGTAACCAAATGACTTTAAGAAATCAAGTGGAAAAAATAAAAGTCCACTCAATGTAACCAGAACTGTTAATCCTGAATAAAAAACAGTTCTTCCAGCTGAATTAACTGTTCGAACCACAGATTCTTCGACAGATTTTCCGGAATGCAATTCTTCACGGAAGCGATTAACCATAAGGAGTGCGTAATCAATTCCCAGACCAAGACCCAGACCAGTAATTAAATTAAGAGCAAAGATGCTTACGCTGGTAAATAGGGTTATTAGATAGATGATGAAAAAAGCGCCGAGAATTGCACTGATCCCGACTATGAGGGGAGTGACCGATGCGACTAGCGCACCAAAAACAAATGCTAACAAAATAAATGTCAATGGAATGGCCAGTAGTTCAGCAAAAACTAAATCCTTTTTAATCTTCTCATTAATTGCATTAGTTATTACTCCAGTGCCACTGGCGTAAACAGTTAGCGGACCATTTTTGCCATCAAATTCTTCTTGAATTTTTGCGCCAATTTTCGATATTGATTCAATCCCATTTGCATCTGGTTGTGCATATGCAAAGAGAAAGGCCGCCTTACCATCAGTGGATTTCATGCCTTCAGCACCACCGGTGGACCAGAATGAAAGAGTTTTTGAAATGCCATCAATTTTGCTGAGTTCACTTTCAAGGGCGGTTGCGGCTGCCGCAATTGAAGCATCAGTGACAAATTTTGAACCCGCATCTACAACTAAAATCGCAATTGGTTCTTGAACTTTAAATTTTTCGGTTAAGTATGTTGCAGCCTTCGATGAATCACTGGAGAGATCGGAATAACCACCCGAATCTAGTTTTCCAAATGCCAGCGAGCCAATTCCACCCGCGGCTAAAATTAGGATTGTGAATGAGATCAGAACGGACTTACTGCGGCGTACAACGAAATAACCTAGACGCTCGAACACCGCTAAAGAATGTATGATGATTTACATAAATGCAAGAAATGTGATGAGGGGCTCAATATGAGTGGTTTATTTCCAGAAACTACCGAAGATGAACGTGATCCCCGTGAAGATCAGAGTGATAACCGAACCCGTGAAGAAGAGATTAAAGGCGATAAGCCGCCTCATCACCAAGATTAAATAGTTTATTCAGTTTTGCTTGGTGTCGCCGGCTTAGCAGGCTTTGCTACTGAATCAGTTTTGTAGAAACCGGAACCCTTAAATACGACCCCAACCGCTGAAAATACTTTTTTGACCTCTCCCTTACATTCAGGGCAGATCGAAAGAGGCTCTTCTGAAAAAGATTGAAATACTTCAAAGGCATGATCACAAGCCGAACACTGATATTGATACGTAGGCATTTGTGCTCATTCCATTCTTAAATCACATCCAATAGGACTGGTGCACCAGTCTAAAGAAGTGAGACGATAGAGGCGAATTGAGTCAGCTCTATGAGCGAGAGTAGGTAGAAAGTTGAAGCGGTTAGCGGCAGCAGTTGGAGTTATTGGGCTCACTTTCATTTTTGCAGCACCAGCAGTTGCAAACACGTTGGTCGCAACGTCGCCAATTGCAGCAGCAACCCTAAAAGTTGCTCCGAGCGCTGTAACAATTACGGTTGAGATCACCCCAATGGATATGGGAAATGAAATTACCGTGACAGATCCTTCTGGTCGCCGTGTAGATGATGGAACTTTGACGGTAGCTGGAAACGATTTGATTGTAGGTATGAAACAAATAACCGAAGCTGGTAAATATAAGGTTTCATACAATATTATTTCAGAATTAGATAATCCGCTATCTGGATCCTTTACTTTTAATTTTTCAACGCCAACTATTTCGATTCCAGAGGAAGTAATTCCTTCTACTCCAGCCAAAGTTAGTGGAAGTGATTTTGGAACAAACCTTTTTGTAATTGGATTATTAGTAACTTCCTTGATCGTATTGATCGGGCTAGCTCTTTATGCTCGAAAGATTTTTCGAGAGCGATGATCACTGCAAGTAAATTTCTATCTCTGCTTTCAAGTTTTACAACTGTTGGCATCTTTTTAGCCATTAGTTTTTTTATAATTAATCGTGAAGGTAAACTTGCCGCCGCTGCAATCACCATGCGTCGTTATGCCTTTCTTTCCGCACTAATTTGGGTAGTAAGTTCTGGATTTGTGATTATTTTTACCTTGGCAGATATCTTGGGTACTGGAGTCTCTCAGGCACTCGACCCAGTTTCACTGCGCTCGTTTATATCTCAAGTACCACTTGGTAAATATATGTTTTACCAATTTTGTATTGCCCTATTGGTTTTTACACTTGTCTCGCGGCTACGTTCAGTTATTGCTTCCATCGCACTTTTACTTCTTGCAATTACCGGAATCATCGCCCCCGTATTTCAGAGCCATGCAGCTTCGAGTGGTTCACATTCACTGGCGATCGGTTCACTTGTTGTGCACGTTGTTGCCTTGACCTTCTGGGTTGGAGGTCTGATCGCCATCACTTTATTGAAGACTTCAGAACGCACAATCGCACTACCTAGATTTAGCGCACTGGCGCTTTGGGCAGTCATTGCAGTTGCCGTCAGCGGAAGCGCAAATGCCTTTGCCCGACTTAATTTTTTAAGCGCATGGAGTTCTGGTTATGCACTAATCGTGATTTTAAAGATCGTACTGACTGCCGCACTTATTTATCTAGGTTACTTAAATCGTAAATATTTAAAAGGAAAACTAGAACTTAACACCAAGAATTTACTTAGATTACTTTTTATAGAAGTTTCAATCATGGTAAGTGCGACCTTTGCGGGTTCTCTACTTTCTTCAATTCAGCCACCTCTGCGAGATGGAATAGAGAAGTTCGATCCCGGTCTGGAAATTGCAGGAGTTGCGACCCCACCTGCGCCGACTTTATGGCGAGTAATTTCGGCTTACGATCCAGATGCGCTGATGATCGCCGTTCTGATTACAGCAGTGGCGCTTTACATAAAAGGAGTAGTACTACTTACTAAACGTGGGGATAAGTGGCCGGTTGGTCGAACAGTAGCTTTCGCTCTAGGAATTAGTGCAATTGATTATGCTACTAGTGGCGGCCTTGGCGTGTATGCAAAGTTTTCTTTTGAGTATCACATGGTTGCGCACATGGTTTTGGGAATGGTCGCACCAATTGCAATTGTCCTGAGTGCACCGATCACGCTGGCGCTACGTACCCTTCCACAAGGGCGAGATAGTGAAGAACGTGGAGTTCGCGGATCTTTAATTGCGCTCTTACATTCAAAAATTGCTGGAGTCTTTACCAATCCAATTTCGGCGCTTTTGATTTTTGATGGTTCTTTATTCGCACTTTATATGACTCCACTATTTGGAAATTTAATGCCTTCCCATATTGGCCATTTACTTATGAGCATTCATTTCTTGCTTGCTGGAATACTTTTCTTCCATGTAATTATTGGGATCGATCCAAATCCAAGAAAAGTTCCACACATAGTAAGAATTGTGATTCTCTTAGCAGCGATGAGTATTCATGCATTCTTCGCGATCGCTTTAATGTCATCTTCGACTCCATTAGATCAGGGCTACTTCCAATCTCTACAAACACCTTGGAATTTAGATTTAATTGCGGATCAGAAGGCTGCAGGAGCCGTTGCTTGGGCGATGGGTGAAATCCCAATCTTGCTTGCTTTAGTAGCCACTTTTATTCAATGGACGCGCGATGACAAAAGAGAAAGCAAGCGGATCGATCGCAACGAAGCGCGGCTAGCGGCCATGGGTGAGCCCGATGATTTGGCTCAATACAATTTGTACCTAACTACTCTTGCAGCACAAGATGCAGAAGTTAAGAGAAATGGCAGAATGCAGCAATGAGCACTAATGATTTGTATTCACTGCCTTCGGAATATAACGATCTCCGCGAAAGTGTTCGTGCGCTAGCGATAAATGAAATCGCTCCTTATGCCACAGCGGTAGATGAAGACCATCGCTTTCCACAAGAAGCAGCCGATGCGCTTTTAAAAGCTGGGCTAAGCGCCGCACATGTTCCAACTGAATTTGGTGGTGAAGGTGCTGATGCACTCGCAGTTGTAATTATTATCGAAGAAGTTGCTCGCATTTGTGGTTCATCATCGCTGATCCCAGCAGTTAACAAGCTCGGTTCGCTGCCGCTGATACTTAGTGGCAGTAAGGAACAGAAAGAAAAATGGCTTCCGCAGTTGGCAAAAGGTAAAGGTTTTTCATATTGCCTCTCTGAATCAGAAGCCGGCTCAGATGCATCTGCCCTTAAAACAAAGGCAGAATTTAAAGATGGATCATGGGTTATAAATGGAAGTAAGAAATGGATTTCTAATGCAGGAATTTCGGAGTTTTACACCGTAATTGCACAAACTGATCCAAGTAAAGGTTCAAAAGGGATTACTGCATTTATTGTCGAAAAGTCAGATGCCGGTGTTTCGTTTGGTGCACCTGAAAAGAAGATGGGTTTTAGAGGTTCACCAACTCGTGAAGTTTATTTTGATCAAGTAACAATTGGTGATGATCGTCGTATTAGTGAAATTGGTGCAGGATTTTCGCTGGCGATGGATACTTTAGATCACACGCGAATTACCATTGCTGCCCAAGCCTTAGGTATTGCACAAGGTGCGTTAGATGTTGCAACAAAGTATTCACATGAACGTAAACAATTTGGGAAAGAGATATTCGATTTCCAAAGTGTGCAATTTATGTTGGCAGATATGGCGATGAAAATTGAGGCTGCTAGACAACTTACTTATGCGGCTGCAGCACGTAGTGAACGTGGTGATAAAGATCTAAAGTTTTTCTCCGCTGCAAGCAAGACTTTTGCGAGTGATGTAGCAATGCAAGTAACTACAGATGCGGTGCAAGTTTTAGGTGGATACGGATATGTCTCTGACTACCCAGTCGAACGCATGATGCGCGATGCCAAACTAACTCAGATCTATGAAGGCACTAATCAAATTCAAAGAATTGTGATGGCGCGAAACTTACCTAAAACGTAGAAGCGAATCAGGAGTTGCCGCCGCCTTAAGCGGAATATCAAAACTTTCACGGGGAAGATCTTCACCAGAAATTTCATCAGCATGAATTAATCCGATGCTCCATGCAGAAATTTCAGCAAGGCTACGATCGTAAAATCCACCACCTTGCCCGAGGCGATAACCAGCGCGATCAATACGTAGCGCTGGAACAATAATTAAATCAATTATGGAATTATCTAGAAGAGCATCACCGGTAGGTTCAAGAATCTTCTTTGAATGTTTGCTGGGAATTAGAGCATCTTTATCCTCACTCCAATTTATCCACTCCAAGTGATTTCCATTAATCCTAGGCAGAAATAGCGTCTTACCCATTTTTAATAGCGTTTTATTTAATTCAACGGTGCTTGGTTCATCCCCATATGAAAGGTAGCTCGCAATATTTTTAGCTTTTGTAAATTCTAAAGACGTGGCTAAAAATGAGAAATTGTGATCCACATATCTTTCGCTCCGCTCAAAGCGATAGCGGGTGCGAAGTGCGACTTTATCTTTCGCTTCGCTCATTTAAATCCCCAACTATCGGCTGCACTAGAAGTAGTGTTGCCAATTATGGCAGAGCGTATCCGCGTCGATGAGTTTCTTTCATCGCTTATTTCAATCTGCAAACCTCTAGATGCTTTTGAAATGTCACTGCTTGATGCTCACGGAGCAACGCTGGCTGAAGATATTTATGCTGGAGAGCGCCTGGTGCTCAAGTCCGGTTCACGCATTCGTTCCACTCAAATAGGACTCGCAGCCTCCATTGGCCGAGATCAATTACCAACTCGACCTCACCCGCGAGTGGTTGTCCTTTCAGCTGGACCTGCACTGGTTGAACCCGGAAAAGAGTTAAACGAAGGTGAAGAGTTCGAAACTAATTCTTGGCTGCTAACAACTGCAGTGCGCGAAGTCGGCGCAGTTGCATATCGTGTTCATACAATTCCTGACGATGAGGCAGAACTACAAGCAGTAATTGAAGACCAATTAGTTCGAGCAGATTTAATAATTATTAGTGGTGAGCGTCAAGATGATTCATTTGATTTGATCACTCGAACACTTTCGGCGATGGGTGAAATTACAACTGTTGATATAGCGATCGAATCAAGTGGTCGCCACAACTATGGAGTAATAGGTCCAGATAAAACGCCTGTCGTAACTTTGCCCGGTGATCCGGTGGCTGCCTATATTTCGTTTGAACTTTTTATACGTCCCATGATTCGAACCATGCTTGGTGCAGCCACAATTCATAGACCCTCCATAAAAGCAAAAGTCGAAAAAGCAATTACTTCTTCTGGTGGATTTCGTTCTTATGTCCGCGCAATTCTTTCGGAAGATGGAAAATCTGTGATGCCACTTATTTCCCAAGGATCAAGTGTGCAGGATGAACAAGCGACACTTTCAGATGCCAATGCCTTCATCGCTATTCCTGAAGGTGATGTAGACATTGCGGTGGGTAGTGAAGTAACAGTTGTTGTATTAGAGCGTCGATACATCTAGGTAGGAATATGTCTAAAAACTGGCCTGTAATCCTGAGTGATGGTGAACTTGAATTGCGTCCACTTCGACTAAGAGATCGTGGTCGCTGGTTGGAAGTACGTAAAGAAAATAAGGAATGGCTTGAGCAATGGGAGGCAACGCTTCCTATCGTTCCGAGTGAAGAGAGTTCTCGCCAACTCCCATCGTTTGCCGAAATGGTTCATTGGCATAAACGAGAGGGCAGAAGTGGGCGTTCGTATTCACTCGCAATTTGGAAAGTACATCCGCAAGGCCGGAATCTAATTGGCCAGATAACCATGGGTGGCGTTATGTACGGGGCGATGCGCGGGGCGCACATCGGATATTGGATAGATAAAAATTACGCTAATCGCGGATACTCAACTCAAGCAGTAAAAGTATTAACAAATTTCGGTTTTACAGAACTGGGGCTGCACCGAATAGAGATAAATATCCGGCCAGAAAATGCGCCATCTATCCACGTTGCTGAGAAAGCTGGCTATGTTTTTGAGGGGCTTCGTCATCGATACTTACATATTGATGGGCAGTGGAGAGATCATCACTGTTATGTAATGGAAAATTTTCAGGTTATTTAGGCCGCTAAATCCACGAGGTCGAAGGGTAACTCCTCTAACCTTTACCTATCATGGCTTCTGGAATTATCTATCTCGCGATTATCGGCATGTGGGCGGCTTATTTTCTCCCGCGCTGGGTGCATGATCGAAATGAGTTTTCTGGAAAAAGTGTTGAACGATATAAAAGTGCGCTCCGAATAGTTGCGACAAATTCTCCCGGTGGAAGTTCTGGAACTGGAGTTATCCATACAGATTTAGACCGAGAAGCAAAAGTTGCACAACTATTAATGAGACGCAGAATTATTTTCGCACTAATAATTATTTCATTCGTTATGACGATAGTGGGTGCAATTATGCAAACTCTTACTCTTTCATTTATTGGAGTTCCAGTTTTAGGTTTTCTCCTTTATCTGGCATATGTGCGGCATCAAACAACTACAGAGCGCATGCGCCAACGTAGGGTTACTCAAATTCACCGTACTACTGCGGGAGTTTCCACAACAAACTTTGCTGATGTCTTAGCACCAAAGACAACTACTGAACATTGGATTCCGCTCTCAGAGCGTGAACTAACTGGTGTAACAATTTTGCCTAAAGGAACCGCTGC
This sequence comes from Candidatus Nanopelagicales bacterium, assembly GCA_038320375.1. Lineage (GTDB taxonomy): Bacteria > Actinomycetota > Actinomycetes > Nanopelagicales > Nanopelagicaceae > Planktophila. The sequence goes on along the minus strand of JBBQEE010000002.1, from coordinate 7,441 downwards.
TGCAAGAGGAGAATGGCAACCGAACTCAGTACCTGTCCCAACTTACGTAAACGCTCCAAAAGCAATTGTGCCAAAGCGGGTTATTGATTTAACAACTCCGGGACAGTGGAGTGAAGAACAAGAGCGCCTAGAACGTGAGGCACTTGCGGCTGCTGCACCATCTCGCGATGAAATCTTTGATCAACAACTAGCTGATGAAGCTGTTGCTAGAGTAAAAGAAAACCGCGCTGCAAACGAATAGTTAAATCCAAGAAGGCAGCCACATTCGGGCTTGCCATGAGTCATATGTGATTACATCACCTGTATAAAGCGGTAAAAAGAATATGAAATTAAGGAAAATAAGTGCGCCGAATATGGCGAATAGTAAATAGGTATTTCTCTTATTTCTAAAGTGGGAAAGTGCAATATATGCACAATAAATTATCGCTAAGATTAAAAATGGTTGAAAGACAATCGCATAGAAACTAAATACAGTCCGCTCTTGGAAGAAGAACCACGGTAAATAACCAGCAGCAACTCCTGTAATTATCACATTTAGCGCTGGCTCTAAACGTTTTGTTGTAAGTGATTTAATCCAAAAACCTAAGACCACGCAAAGCGCGATAGTTCCACTCCACCAGAGAAGTGGAGTTCCAAGGGCGAGAACTTCCTGCGAACAGTTATCAGCACCACAATTTTTTGGTGATCCGTAAAAGAATGAAGTCGGACGACCCATGATGAGCCAACTCCATGGGTTAGCTTGATAGGAATGTTTTTCAACTAAAGCAGTATGAAAATTTAACATTTGTGAGTGGTAGTGCAGAAATGATGTAAATACATTGCTGGAGAAATCACGAGCCCAACCACGATTACTTATAAACCAACCACTCCACGAAGTTATATAAATCGAAATTGGTATTAGAGCGTATTGAGTGGCGGTCTTTAAGGTTGGTTTAATCAATTCACGACCAGTGTTCTGACTGAAGGCTCGGTATAGAGCGACGACGCCGAAGAGGGCGATGTAGTACAAAGCGCTCCACTTAGTTGCTACCGCTAATCCAAGTGCGATCCCCGCCCACCAGTGCCAGCGCATCAAAAATAGATATGTAGCAAGCAAGATGAAAAATGAGAGAAAAATATCAAGTAAGGCAGTTCGAGAATGTACGAGCGCCAAACCATCCATAGCCATTAGCGCACTTGCCGCTACTGTTAAATAAGTATTTCGGAATAAGCGATTGGCAATGAGTGCGATCAGAACGATCATTAGCGTTCCAAGGATTGCTCCCATAAAACGCCAACCAAATTCGTTATCACCAAATAATTTAATACCTATCGCAATGATCCATTTACCTACTGGTGGATGTACTACAAATTCTGGCTGGTCACCTGTTACCTCGACTCCATGAGCCAAATAATCCCGAGCACCATCAACGTAGTAGACCTCATCAAAAACAAAACCCTTTGGGACTCCCAAATTAAATAGTCGTAAGGCGAGTGAAATTAAGGTAATCACGCCAACGTAAATGCGGGTTTTCACAGATCTAGCGTACTGAGAGGATGTACCCATGACGCTCACGATGGCTGCAACTCCGCTGGGTAATCCCGCTGATGCAAGTCCGCGCCTTAAAGAGGCGATAGCAAACGCCGAAATAATTGCTGCCGAAGATTCGCGCAGATTTCATCGACTCTGTTCAGATATCGAAGTTACTTTTACGGGACAAGTTATTTCATTTTTTGATGGTAACGAAACTGAACGCACTAATGAGATTTTAGATTATCTGCGTGCTGGAAAAAATGTACTGGTTGTCTCCGATGCGGGTATGCCAACCATTAGCGATCCGGGATTTCGCTTAGCTCGTGATGCGATGGCTGAAAATTTACCAGTCACAGTTATTCCGGGACCAAGTGCACCAGTCATGGCGTTAGCACTCTCTGGTCTGGCAACAGATCGTTTTACATTTGAAGGATTCACTCCACGCGCACTTGGCGCCAGACAATCACTATTTGAGTCTTTACGTTTCGAAGAGCGAACTATGGTTTTCTTTGAAGCTCCACATCGATTACCTGAATCTTTACAAGATGCACTCACCGTATTTGGTGGCGAACGTAAAGCAGCAATCTGTCGCGAAATGACAAAGACTTACGAAGAAACTGTCCGTGGCACTCTCGCTGAATTACTGACTTGGTCTAATTCGAAGGAGATGCTGGGCGAAATCACACTAGTTATTGCCGGTGCCGAAATAGGAAGTGCAGAAGTAACCGCTGATCGAATGGTCGCGCGGGTTCGTGAATTTGAAGCGGCCGGCATGGATCGTAAAGGCGCAATATCAACTGTGGCAGATGAGTTCGAACTTCCCAAGCGGATTGTTTATGCAGCGGTAGTCGATGCGAATAAGATGCGCCCGTGAAGTCTTTTTATCTAACCACACCTATTTACTATGTGAATGATGCCCCGCATATTGGGCATGCTTACACAACGGTCGCAGGAGATGTATTAACTCGCTGGCATCGCCAACGCGGAGAATCTGTCTGGTTCTTAACTGGAACTGATGAGCATGGCCAGAAAGTTATGCGCACTGCTGAAGAAAATGGGGTTGCCCCGCAAGCATGGGTAGATCGCTTAGTTCAAGAAGCGTGGAAACCAAATTGGCACGCGTTAAATATCGCCAATGATGACTTTATTCGCACCACTGAACCACGTCACGTGGAGCGAGTACAAAAGTTTTTACAATCATTAAAAGATTCTGGACATATCTATGCTGGTAAATACGAAGGTCCATATTGTGTTGGTTGTGAAGAATTCAAATTACCGGGTGACTTAATTGACGCCGATGGCGAGAAACTTTGCCCAATTCATAGCAAGCCAATCGAATTAGTAAATGAAAACAACTGGTTCTTCAAACTGTCCGCCTTTGTGGGGCCACTTCTAGAGCACTATCGGAAGAATCCTGATGCGTGTCAGCCAGAAAGTGCGCGCAATGAAGTTATTTCGTTTTTAGAAGGTGGCGTAACTGATCTTTCAATTTCTCGCTCAACTTTTGATTGGGGTATTCCGGTTCCTTGGGATACCAAACAAGTAGTTTATGTCTGGTTTGATGCGCTGCTTAATTATGCAACCGCAGTGGGATTAACTGATGGACCCGAAACTGAAGGTGGAAAGAAGTTTGCGCAAACTTGGCCGGCAGATGTTCACCTTGTTGGAAAAGATATCCTGCGCTTTCACGCAGTTATTTGGCCAGCAATGTTGATGGCAGCGGGACTTGCGGTTCCTAAGAAAGTTTTTGCACATGGCTGGCTACTTGTTGGTGGCGAGAAAATGAGCAAGAGCAAGCTCACTGGAATTGCTCCTTCCGATATCACTGACCACTTTGGCGTAGACGCATTTCGCTACTACTTCTTACGCGCAATTCCATTCGGTAGCGATGGTTCATTTTCGTGGGAAGATATGTCTGCCAGATATACATCCGAACTTGCTAATGACTTTGGCAACTTGGCCTCTCGATTAGCGGCGATGATTGAAAAATACTGTGAAGGAAAAGTTCCAGCGGTTGCAACAGATGCCGGCTTATCTCAAACGCTAATTGAAACCGTAGCCAAAGCAGATGCCGCGATAGTGGCGCTTGATTTCCAAGGTGGAATCAATGCGATTATGGATTTCTGTAAGAGAGTAAATGGTTATGTGACCGAGCAAGAACCTTGGATATTAGCTAAAGATCCTGCAAACAAAGCACTTCTCGATGAGGTTCTCTACAACACCGCTGAAGCGCTACGTGCACTAGCGGTTTTATTTAGCCCCATCATGCCAACCACTGCTGAAATTCTTTGGGAATCACTTGGTGCAAATAGTTCTATTGGCGCACTTGCCGATCAACAAATTTCAAATGTTGCTAAATGGGGACAACTTCCGCAAGGAACAGTGGTTACAAAAACTCCAGTTCTCTTTCCGCGACTCGAGATAAAAGAGTAATTTCCTATGGCTGATCGCCACAATCGCGATATTGATCGTCCCTTAGCGCCAGCACCGAAGCCACTTCCAGTTGCCACCGTTGATACGCACGCACATTTAGAAATTGTTACAAATGCTGCACCTGATTCAGCAGAAGTTAAACAAGTTTTAGATGATGCAAAAGCGGCAGGTGTGGATCGTATTGTCCAAGTTGGTTATTCGGCCGAACAATCAAAGTGGTGCGTTGCTACTGCCGAGCATTTTGATAGCCAAATTTTGGCAGCAGTTGCGCTGCATCCAAATGAAGCACCGATAGTTGTTGACCTTGAAGCAAATTTAAAAATCATTGAAGAGTTAGCAAGCCATCCAAGAGTTAGAGCAATTGGTGAAACTGGACTTGATTACTTCCGTACGCCACCAGAATTACGTGGCCGCCAGCAGGATTCATTTAAGTGGCATATTGAATTAGCAAAGAAGAGCAAAAAAGCGTTAGTGATACACGATCGTGATTCACATGATGATGTTCTCTCAATTTTGCTAGAAGTCGGAGCCCCTGAAAAAACTGTTTTTCACTGCTTCTCTGGCGATGTTGAAATGGCGAAGATATGTATTGATCGTGGTTACATATTGTCATTCGCTGGCACCTTAACTTTTAAAAATGCACCAGAGCTGCGTGAAGCTTTGAAGATCACACCACACGATCAATTACTTGTCGAAACAGATTCTCCATTTTTGGCGCCATCACCAAACCGAGGAGCGTTAAATACTCCGGCGCAGATTGCAAATATTGTCCGGGCTATGGCAGAGGAGCGAAATGAAAGTGTGGGCGCTTTAGCGCAAACACTTTCTGATAATGCTGAGCGAATTTTTGGTTCGTTTGCCCCAGGTACATCACTATGACGCTACTTGGAGCAGCCGAAATACGTGCTCTAGCCAAGCAATTAGATTTAAAACCAGCAAAATCACTAGGACAGAATTTTGTAATTGATGCCAATGTTTGTCGAAAAATAGTTCGTACTGCAGGAGTTACGGCAACGGATATCGCTCTTGAAATTGGACCCGGATTAGGATCTTTAACTCTGGCACTGATGGAAGAAGCAGTCAGCGTAATTGCAGTAGAGATAGATCAACGTTTAGCGGATCAACTTCCTATTACCGTTGCATCTCACAGTGAAAAAAGTAAGTCGCTTACCGTAATCAATCAAGATGCCCTAAAACTAAAAACCTTAGATTCAGCGCCCACAGTTTTGGTTGCTAACTTGCCATACAACGTTTCAGTTCCAGTATTTCTACACTTACTAGAAGTTCTACCAACGCTCCGAAGTGGGGTAGTAATGGTTCAGGCAGAAGTCGCAGATCGATTGGCTGCGAAACCAAATACAAAAGAGTATGGAATACCTAGTGTTAAAGCGGCATGGTGGGCCCAAGTTACTGGAGCGGGTTCAGTCTCTAGATCTATTTTTTGGCCCGCACCAAATGTAGATTCAAAGTTAGTCGCCTTTACTCGCCGTGAAACTCCGGGCGATGAGAAACTTCGCAAGGAAGTCTTTTCAATAATTGATTTAGCATTTGCGCAACGTCGCAAAATGTTACGTGCTGCTCTTTCATCCCGTTATGGCGGTTCAGCGGCAGCCGAAGCTCATTTAATCGCAGCGGGAATTGATCCTACGTTGCGCGGTGAATCATTAGATATTCATGAATTCTGCAAAATCGCAGCAGAAGGTTTAGAGTCCTAGAGTGCCCAAAACAAATCGCAACTCTGTAACGGTCAGAGTTCCAGCCAAAGTGAATATGCAATTGGCTGTTGGTCCCCGCGAGGCAGGTGGATTTCATAATTTAGTAACAGTGTTTCAAGCGATTTCAATTTATGACGATGTGACTATTACTAAAGGATCTACAGGATCTAAAGGAGCTGGAATAACAATTTCGATTTCAGGAGATCACGCCAATGGTGTGCCTGCCGATTCTTCTAATTTAGCGGTAAAAGCGGCAGAGTTAATTGCCACCGAATACGATTTTACAATTGATGCGCATATTGAAATTGTTAAATCAATTCCAGTTGCAGGTGGAATGGCTGGTGGGAGCGCCGATGCGGCAGCGGTCATCGTCGGACTGAATGATTTATATGACTTGGAAATGTCTCGCGAAGAAATGCACGAATTTGGATCTCGACTCGGTAGCGATGTTCCATTCATGATTTCTGGTGGCACTGCAATTGGACAAGGTCGCGGAGATCAACTCACCGCTGCACTTTCACGTGGCACCTACCACTGGGTCCTAGCGCTATCTAGCGTTGGTTTATCAACGCCTGCGGTTTACCAAGAATGTGATCGCCTGCGTTCAGGTTTAACCATTGCAGCACCACAGACAAGTGATGCCTTAATGCAATCACTTCTAGCCGCTGATCCCAAAGCGGTTGGCCAATCACTTCATAATGATTTGCAATCAGCGGCTTGTTCATTGCGTCCAGCACTGACTTTAGTTCTAGATGTTGGTGAAGAGTATGGCGCTCTAGGTTCAATTGTTTCTGGTTCTGGCCCCACAGTTGCATTCTTAGTTGCCGATGAAGAACAAGGTTTAGATTTGGCAGTCGCCTTAACTGCAAGTGGAGTTGTTGGAAGCGTTACTCGTGCTTACGGCCCAGTTCATGGAGCGAAAGTAATTTAATTTTCTTCTAAATGCGAAGCTAATAGGCTTAGTAAATCTGCTAGCGCCAAACGTTGTTCGCGAGTTAAACCTTTTAGTAGATCGCGTTCATGTTCTAACAGTCCTTCAAGTGCCTTATCTACAGCGCGCATTCCGGATGCAGTTAGCGTCACAAGTGAACCGCGACCATCTGCCGGATCTGGCTGACGGGTAATCAATTTCAATTCTTCTAAGTGATCTAAGCGATTTGTAATAGTTCCACTGGTTACCAACGTTTCTTGCATCAATGCACCCGGAGATAATTGATAAGGATCGCCGGCGCGACGCAGCGCGGCTAAAACATCAAAACCCCAATTCTCAAGGTCAGCGAAAGCATCACGCCTTGCAATATCAAGATTTCTAGAAATTCTGGAGATGCGACTAAGTACTGCAAAAGGAGTTAGATCTAGATCGGGGCGCTCGTGCTTCCAAGCCGCAATTAAGCGGTCAACTTCATCACGTGGGGCGCTCATAGAGGACAGATTAGCGCCACGAGAATGGCAAGTTATCGAGATGGTCGTTAGCACTCGTTCTAATGAGGGAGAATATGCGTTCCGCCATTGTGTAGTGGCTAGCACATGGGCCTTTGAAGCCCAGGGTCCAGGATCGATACCTGGTGGCGGAGCAATATTGATTGCCCGCCGAAAAGGATGGCGGAGCAATATTGATTGCCTCGCAGATTACACTCACCCTATGAGTGCAAAACTTGAAACGGTTATTGTTTTAGCCGCAGGTGAAGGCACCAGAATGAAATCTACAATTCCAAAAGTTCTGCACGAAGTTGCTGGACGTTCCCTTGTTGGACATGTACTGCACGCAGTTGGCGAGTTA
>JBBQEE010000001.1:0-21766 GCA_038320375.1 Candidatus Nanopelagicales bacterium | reverse complement strand
GCTAGTTGGTACATAATGAAATGCCGCTGATACCAAGGCGGGATCTATTCCCTTAAGTTTTGCCCAAGCTAATCGATAGACCGCTAACTGAACTGCCGAAGAGGCTCCCAGAATCGTGGAACCTGTTTTCCAATCGATAACTTCATAGCGACCATTTATTTCATAGACCGCATCGATACGTCCACGAATTAAAACTCCACCAATAACTGCTTCAAAAGGCACTTCTACCGCTGCCGGAATCCGATCTGCCCATTCGGATCCCAACCAAGTATTTTTCAACGATTCCAAAGTTTGATCTGGCTCGAGTGGATCAAGGAAATCAAAATCTTCATCATCAAAGAGAGTCCCGGCATTGAAGTGGTGTTCGATCCATAAGTGGAAGGCAGTTCCGCGCCGTGAATATTGATCTTGCGGACGTGGCATCGGACGCCGAATCACCATTGCAAGTTCTGTCGGATCTTTATGTAGTGCCACCAAGGTAGAGGTCGACATTCGTGGAGGAAGTGGAATTTCTAACCCGCCACTGCGATCTTCTTCTGATTCTTTGATCAGGGCTTGCGCGTCATCAATCCATGAGGAAATTTCTAAATCAGTGCTTTCAAATTTACTTAAATCTAAAGGAGTTGCCGAGTTAACCAGTGCGATCTTGGCTGTGAATGCTTCACGTTTTTCACCGAGCGGATCCCGTGGCCAAATTCCGGTTAGTGGATTCTCTAAATCCGGATTCTTAGCTTTCTCTTCAGGCTGTTCTGCTTGATTCAAAATAGTTCCATGCTCTTGCGCAACCAGCGCCACTTGCTGAAATATTGTTGAAGGCGGCACCCAATCTTTTCCATCACGGAACCAAGAAGTTGTCGCAATTAAATTTGTACGCGCCCGAGTAAAGGCAACATAACCTAGGCGAATTTCTTCGCGGGTTTTAGTCTCTCGGCAGCGGACGGCATACTTTTCAATCTCTTTTCCTGCTTCAGAATTTTTAGTAGCACCGTTAAATGAGAAGTTTTGAAGTTCATCGCTATCACCGCGCAGATGAAATGGAATATGTTTTTCGTTAGTGATCCAGTTTTCGGGATCCTGCGAATTGAGTCCGGGGAAAGTATTTTCGGCAAGGCCCGGAACCGCAATTACATCCCATTCGGCGCCTTTAGACATGTGAACGGTGAGAATTTGTACAACGTCACTGCGTACCTCTGGTGCGGCAGATTTGAGCCCACCTTCTTCTTTTCCAGTGATATCTAACCATTGCAAGAAGGAATTCAGAGTTCCACCACTTCGCGCAAACCTGCCTGCTTCATCTAAGAAACGATCGATATGACGACGACCAGAGCCGGTTCCGTCGCGGAGCATGACTTCTTCTTCTAGATGTAAATAACTTTCGATCTCATAAATTAAATCAGTGATGGTTCCACCAGAGCGTGAACGCAGGCGACGTAAGTCGGCGGCAAAATTAACTAAGCGAACATAACCAACTTCAGTAAAGGTCTCTTTATCTGCGCCATTTATTTCATCAAGGCTATCGATTAACGATCCCAAGAATTGATCATCGGCTTCAGCACTATCGGGATTTCCGGCAACAATCTTCTTGATTAAAGATTTACTTTCCGCACGCGAGCCTTTAGTTCGATTACGGGAGTAAGAGCCGAGCGCTGCCAAATCCTTCGCTCCTAAGTTGATTCGGGGACCAACTAGATGACGCATGAGCGATGCGCCAGCATCGGGATCGGCGATTACTTTCAGCATTGAAACAATGTCAGCAACTTCTGGCACATGAATCAGACCACCCAGACCAATTACTTCAATTGGAATATTGGCAGATCGCAGCGAACTTTCAATCGCAGGAATCTGTGAGCGTTTGCGAACTAATACTGCAAAACTGGTGCGTTTCTCAGGTGGCAGACTGAGACGGCTCTCTTGAAACCAGAGTGAGGCAAAGTAATCAGAGATTGCCTTCGCTTCTGACTCTAGATTTTCAAAGACACCACAAACTAGATCACCTTCGCCAGCTCCAGGACGTGGTGTCAGTGGTTGCACATCTGCGCCACCTTCGCTACGGATCTTTGCTGATACAACGTTGGCAAGTTCAAGAATTGATTTGTCGTTGCGGAAAGTTGTTAAAAGTGAATAACGAGATGCACCTGTATGTTCAGGAAGTTTAGGAAAATATTTTGAGAATGAATTAATGGTGCCCGCTGATGCTCCGCGCCATGTGTAAATTGCTTGGCAGGGATCGCCAACAGCCATAACTGGATGTCCTGCACCAAAGAGCGATGAAAGCATTCGTACTTGAGATTGAGAAGTATCTTGGTATTCATCAAGTAGAACTACTGAATATTTAGCACGTTCAAGTTCGCCTACATCTGGGAACTTAACTGCAATATCGGCGGCAAGTGACATTTGATCATCGAATGAAAGTTGCCCTGATTGTTGGCGACGTTTAACAAATATTTTAACCATCTCAAGTAAACCGATGCGTTGCTCTGAGACTTTCTTCACTTTACGCACATTTGGATTTGAGTCACCACTCATACCAGCAAGTTGTTCTAATAATTCGCGATCTGCCGCTTTGATATCTGCTGGATCGATCTGATGCTCCAGCATCATCTTGGTTAGCCCCAGTAGATCATCAACAACGGTTCCCGGTGCCGATTCATTGGTGTAATCAGGATCATCATAAGAACGGACTATTTCATTAGCGAGTTGCCACATTGCGGCATCACCCATCGGTTGAATGTCAGCATCAATTCCAAAACGAATTGCATGCTCTGCTAAAAGACGCGCTGCATAAGAGTGGTAAGTCGTAACTGAAACTTCTAGCGGAGTATCTTCTGGAATTAGCTTTGCAGCCCGCAACTGTCGTAATCGAGTACGAATACGGATTGCTAACTCACCCGCTGCTTTACGAGTGAAAGTAAGGCCCAGGATCTGATCTGGGCGAGCGTAGCCATTTGCCACTAAGTAAATAACGCGCGCCGCCATAGTTTCAGTTTTGCCAGAACCTGCACCAGCGATTACAACTGCAGGTTCAAGCGGGTTCGTTTTGATAGAAATAATCTGGCTCTGCTCATCAGTTGGCTGATAAACCCTGGCGCCAACTTTTTGAAGTGCGGCGGCAATATCGGCTGGTGAATATTTCTCAATCATTCGATCACCGTCCGCCCTCGGCTCTGGATTGGGCAGGCTGATTTAACTACGCAGTTTTCACACATCTCATTGATTTTGGCTTGGAATTGCGCAGCGCCCATACCTTCGGCAATGACTTCAATTTTCGCTCTTATAGCAACTTCATCGATTTTAAATTGTTGGCGGGTAGTTACTTTCACTGAATCTTTCCCGAGATATACCAACTCAGCGCCAGTAGATGCGGTGCTGGTTAATTTCTTTTCGAAACCATCTAGCGCCACTGCTAATTGATAGGCCGCAAGTTGTAAATTCTCTTTTGTTTTTTCAGCACTTATTGCAGTTTTTCCAGTTTTGAAATCAATTACGTAATGATTTCCATCGCCATCGACTTCAATTCGATCTACGTTTCCTCGAATCACCGCACGACCGACTTTAATTTTGAAATTCATTTCAGCGCCAACTACATCGCGTGATGTCGCTGCGTGATATCTAGCAAATCGTTCTAGCATCAATACTGCGCGCTTTAAGGAGGTGTTACTTATCCAACCTTCAGATGGATCGATTAACGACCAAGATGATTGCAACTTTTCGATTAGCTCTAAATCAGTAATTGATGGATCTTCAACTTTGACTCGTGCAAATTCGTGAATTGCATTTCCGAGAATCTGCGCTGTTGAATCGCCATTGGTTCCACCACTTCGCTCAAAGAGCCACTTGACACCACACTCGGTGAAGTTCTCGGCACCACTTGGTGAAACCGATACATCGTCTCCGGCAGCAACGACTGGTAGATTCGAAGAAATAGGAAGTGATCCAGTCCAGAAAGCTGGGTCCGCAGAATTTATTGCAGCCTTAGTTAATGTTTTTAAGAGTGCCGCAGATGTCTCTGAGCGTTGGCCATCTAGATTCTGTCGAAGTGTTGCAACTAGCGCCGACGTTGTAAGTGGGCGGGGTACCTCAGTGATTGCCGGTGCATCAAGATCGCCGGTGTTATCTAACTCTTCAAAGTAAGCAGACGGTTCATCGTCTTCACGTTGTACTGCAGTCACGATTAAACCTTGGCGGGGGCGAGTTACTGCCACATGCAGCAGGCGGCGCTCATCTTCAGCGAGTGCGCTAGCGGCGATCATGTCGAGTTCCAAGCGCGCTAAATCTCCATGGCGTTCACGTTCAACTAAACGTTCGCTACCAAGCAACGAACTGCGTTGGCGCAAATTTGGCCAGACACCTTCTTGCAGGCCAGCGATTGCAACGAGCTCCCATTGACGACCTTTGGCAGAGTGCACTGTAAGAATTTCGACTACATCCGGGCGAACACCTTGGGCGGTAATAATGTCGCCAACAATAGATTCGCGTGCAATTTCATTTAGAAATGCCGAAGGTTTGGAGTAAGGAAAGCGCTCTGAGAAACGTGCTGCTGAATCAAAGAGTTGAATCATCGTATCTAGATCACGATCCGCGGCTGCCCCACGAGCGCCGGCACGTAGCGCGGTATTGCGCCAGAGTAAACTTAACTTTTGATCATCACTCGATTTTGCGTGATCCCAAATAGCCCAGAATAAATCTTCGGCTCGCACATCAGATTTACGAAGTGCAGCACGCGCAACTGAAAGAAGTTCGTGAATACGAGTAAGCGCGGCCTTGTCTTCAATTGGGATATCTCCCTTATCAATTGCATCTATCAATAGTTGCATACCACCGCGAAGATCAACTGATTCATCGCGGGCAGCAAGTAGAGCGCTACGAATACGCCTCAGTGAAATTGAATCCGAGCCACCAAATTCAGCGAGTAGTAAACGTTCGCAAGTGTCGAGATTCAATACTTGATCACCAGTTGCAACTCGCGCTAATAAAATAAATGGTGCGATAGCTGGATTGGTGGAGAGCGCTTCTAAATCTCCAGCTACCGGAATTGAAACCTGGGCAAATGCGCGGCGTAAGGCGGCGGCTTGAGTACCAGCAGAGCGAAGTATCACTGCCATTTCTGAATATGGGATCCCGTGCATTAAGTGGGCGCGCTTGAAGTGGTAGGCGATGAATTGCGCTTCCTCAGATTGAGAACGTAAACGAGCAATCGTAAAAGCGTTATCTAGAACTGGTTTTTCGGTGTAACTGCAGGTGCGCTGGCGAGTGGGAGCAGATGATCGAAATTGTGAAGCGACTTTGCGACCGATTTCGAAAATTTCGGGACGATGTCTAAATACATTTGCAAGTGCTACTTGGGTTGCACCTTGTTCAAGGTAAGAGCCAATAACGCCTTTCAGTCCATCGGGATCAGCGCCACGGAAGCGACCAACTGCTGAATCTGGATCATATGCAATTACTAAATCTGATCCGGAGAGCAGTGTTAATAATTTACGTTGCGCTGGATCGCTCTCTTGAAACTCATCCACCATAATCGTGGAGAAGCGTGCCTGTAGTTGTGCTCGCAACGGCTCATTATTTTCTAGCTGCTCCACCGCTGCGCTAATGATTTCTGATGGATCAATACGCCACTTTGAATCGCCAGCCATTTCTTCACGGAGGCGGCTGATATCTTTATATCGATTCCAGAAATCAGCGGCAGGTGCCCAGTATTTTTCACCGACTTGCTTACCGCGCTCAGCCAATTGTTCTGGAGTAATACCGCGTTCGTTGGCGCGCATAATTAAATCGCGTAGTTCGCGAATAAATCCTTGCGTTAAAAGTGGATTACCTTTCTTATCTTCACCATCGTGTAGATCTAGAGGCCATTGGCGATATCCATCAATCACATCACCTTCAAGTAACTGCCCAATAAAACTCTCTTGTTCCGGGCCTGATAATAAAATTGGTTCGCGGTATTTTTCACCAGTATTCATTTTCAGAATTGAGAATGCTAAAGAGTGAAAAGTTCGGGCAAGTGGCTCGTGCATTGTTGCGCTACTGCGCAACGCAATCGCATCACGTAATTCAGAGGCGCGTTCGCGACCAAAAGTAATTAGCAAAATTGAATCAGGATTATCGCCACCATTGATACGCGAAAGTGCAGCTTCAATTAATACTGAAGTTTTACCAGTGCCCGGTCCGCCCGCAATTATTAGTGGGCTACCGCGATGGACCACCGCAGACTTTTGCGTTGCATCTAGTTCGGGGCAGGCCAACGCAACAGGTGCGCTAACTAACTTGATCGACAGGGTGGTCATATGGGTATTGAACCCCACCCCACTGACATTTACGGCTGATTAGCCTTCTTCGCGCGCGATGTTGCACGTGCACGTTCGTCGCCATTAAGTGTGACTTTACGGATACGAACAACGGCTGGAGTTACTTCTACGCATTCATCTTCGCGACAGAATTCGAGAGCACCTTCCATATTTAATTTCTTTGGTGGAATCAAACGTTCTGATTCATCAGTTCCGGATGCACGCATATTTGTTAACTTCTTTTCGCGCACGCAGTTAACGTCCATATCTTCAGAACGTGAATTCTCACCGATGACCATACCTTCGTAAACTTCATCACCTGGTTCTACGAAAATACTTCCGCGATCCTGTGTTCCGTATAACGCGTATGAAGTAACGGTTCCCGTACGATCTGAAACAAGTGAACCTGTTCCACGTGTACGGATATCGCCATGCCATGCTTCGTAACCATCGAACACGTGGTGTAGCAAACCAGTTCCGCGAGTCTCAGTTAAGAACTCAGTACGGAAACCAATTAATCCACGAGATGGAACACGGTAATCCAAACGAATCCAACCAGTTCCGTGGTTAACCATTTGTTCCATACGGCCCTTACGGAGCGCCATTAATTGAGTAAGCACACCGAGATATTCTTCAGGGGCATCAATTGTTAAACGCTCCATCGGTTCGTGAACTTTGCCATCAATTTTCTTAATAACTACTTGTGGTTTTCCAACTGTTAATTCAAAACCTTCGCGCTTCATAATTTCAACGAGAACCGCTAACTGAAGTTCGCCCCGACCTTGTACTTCCCAAGTATCTGGACGTTCAGTATTTAGAACACGAAGTGAAACGTTACCGACTAGTTCGGCATCAAGACGACCCTTTACTTGGCGGGCAGTGAGCTTGGTTCCACTCTTTCCAGCCAGTGGAGATGTATTAATACCGATTGTCATGGAGATTGAAGGCTCATCAACGATGATTAAAGGAAGTGCGTGTGGGTTTTCTGTATCTGCCAGAGTTTCGCCCAAGGTAATTGTTTCGATACCAGCAACCGCGATGATGTCACCAGGGTGCGCTTCTAAACAAGGAATGCGCTCTAGCGCTTCGGTGATTAGCAATTCAGAAACTTTTACGCGTTCTGTTGTTCCATCAGTTTTAATCCAAGTAACTTGCTGACCTTTCTTAATTACACCTTCGCGAACGCGACATAGCGCCAAACGTCCAAGGAATGGTGATGAGTCAAGGTTAGTTACGTGCGCTTGAAGTGGTGCACCTTCGTGATATTCCGGTGCTGGAATTGCCGAGAAAATTGTGTCGAATAAAATATCAAGATTTTCCTCCGCTGGCATTCCACCATCTGCCGGACGAGTTAGAGATGCGCGACCAGCTTTTGCTGATGCATAAACAACTGGGAAATCAATTTGTTCTTCATTGGCATCTAGATCTAAAAATAATTCGTATGCTTCATTAACAACTTCAGCAATACGTGAGTCAGGGCGGTCAACCTTGTTGATCACCAAAATAACTGGCAGATTCTTCTGCAGCGCTTTACGAAGTACGAAACGAGTCTGTGGCAGTGGGCCTTCAGAGGCATCGACTAACAAAATAACGCCATCGACCATTTCTAGTCCGCGCTCTACTTCGCCACCGAAGTCGGCGTGTCCCGGAGTATCAATGATGTTAACAATGGTGTCCCCGCGCTTTACCGCAGTATTTTTCGCAAGAATCGTAATTCCCTTTTCGCGTTCTAGATCCATTGAATCCATCATGCGATCTTGACCTTCACCTTGCTTCTTATGAGCAGCGAAAGCACCCGATTGCCACAACATCGCATCAACGAGTGTTGTTTTACCGTGATCCACGTGCGCGATGATCGCAACGTTACGTAGATTTTCGCGCTTCTTTAAAGGCAGGTCTTTTAGGTGTGCTTGCTTTTTAGACATTGAATCTGAACTCCACTACATCTCCGTCGGCCATTACATATTCCTTGCCTTCCATTCGAACTTTACCTTTAGCTTTCGCCTCAGCCATAGTTCCGCAGGCAATTAGATCTCCAAAGCTAACTATTTCAGCTTTGATAAATCCTTTCTGGAAATCTGTATGGATAACACCAGCGGCCATGGGTGCGGTGTCACCTTTATGAATTGTCCATGCACGTGCTTCTTTCGGTCCTGCAGTTAAATAAGTCTGCAGACCCAAAACATCAAATCCAACTCGAGCAAGTGTTGCTAGACCTGGTTCTTTCATTCCAATCGATTGCAAAAGTTCGAGAGCATCTTCATCGCTAAGTTCAGCGAGTTCAGCTTCAGTTTTAGCATCGAGGAAAATTGCTTCTGCTGGCGCGACCAGATCAGAAAGTTTTTTGCGTAGGTCGCCATCATTTAGCTCTGCGGCATCTACATTAAATACATATAAGAATGGTTTAGCAGTTAATAAATGAAGATCACGCAAAAGTTCAAGATCTAAACCAGATGATGAAAGCGGCTTTCCACTTTGTAGATGTGCTTCAGCCTTCTTAACCGCCTCAACTACCGCGACAGTTTCTTTATTAATGCGCGATTCTTTTTCCAGTCGGGGTAGAGCCTTCTCAATAGTCTGTAAATCCGCGAGCGCTAGTTCAGTATTAATCGTTTCCATATCGCTGCTGGGATCAATGCGCCCATCAACGTGAACGACATCACCATCTGTGAAAACCCGAATCACTTGGCAGATCGCATCGGTTTCGCGGATATTGGCAAGGAACTTATTGCCTAGCCCCGCACCTTCCGAGGCACCCTTAACGATGCCCGCAATATCAACGAAAGAGAGTGCGGCAGGCAGAAGTTTTTCAGAGGAGAAGACAGTGGCTAATTTCGCCAAGCGCTCATCCGGAACTCCGACAACGCCAATGTTTGGTTCGATGGTTGCGAAGGGATAGTTAGCTGCGAGGACGTTATTTTTGGTGAGCGCGTTAAAAAGGGTCGACTTTCCCACATTCGGCAGACCGACGATTCCGATAGAAAGGCTCATATAGAAAGTCCCATAAGGTGCAGAGCCTACGCGTGATTGTCGGTGCTTCCTGCCACGATAGGGCCATGTCAAGCGCAGCAGTGGTCATTCTTACACTCGTTATCGGGCTCTTTATTGGGCTCCTCCTCGGATACCTGATTGGTGGCCGCAAAAATTCAACTGATGGGGTTGCCGCTAGTGAAATGAGTGCAATTCGCGCAGAACGCGATCTCTATAAATCAGAACGCGATAACGCAATTGCTGGATCAAAACTTGCAACTGAAGTTGAAGGAATGAAAACTGCAATGGAGAAATTGCAGAAAGAAGCCGCTGATGCTGATCGTCGCCGTATCGAAGCTGAATCCGATATCCGCACGCAAGTACGCGCAATGTCAACGCATAACGAATCACTAGTTGCGCAAACTAAAGCAATTGCAGGTGCGCTAAATAATTCACAGACTCGTGGAAAATTTGGTGAAGCCCAACTAGAACTAATGCTCGAAGATGCTGGGCTCCGTAAAGATATTGAGTACACCGCACAACGTTCAACCACTGATGCTGATTCATCTGGCATTCCCGACATCACAGTAAATATGCCCGGTGGCACACACTTATTTATTGACTCTAAATTTCCATTTGATCGATTCATAGAGGCACACGAAGTTGAAGACCCAGAAGAGCGTGAGCGTTTATTTATTGAGCATAGAAAAGATTTGGCTGGCCACGTTACCGCGCTGGCCAAACGTGGATATCACGAGTCTCAGGCCTCCCCTGATTTCGTGATTCTCTTTGTGCCATTTGAATCTTTATTAACAGAAGCGCTACGTGTAGATCCACTATTTCTGGAGAGCGCTTTCCGTTTAAATGTCACGATTGCAACCCCAACATCAATGATGGCGCTACTGCGCACGATCGGCAATGTTTACTCGCGAAATTCAGTTGCACTCAACGCCGAAAATATTGCTAAAACTGCCGGCGTATTTATGAAAGATTTAACATCACTTCATGTGCGAATCGTTAAAGTCGGTACGGCGCTTAATTCACTCTCTAAGGCTTACGGTGATTTAATCCCAGCCGCTGAAACTACGGTCAAGCGCGCTGCCGCCAAAATTATTGATTACGGGGTTTCTGGTGATAAAGATAAACTTTCACTTCCATATCCAGATGCGCCCACTAACGTTCGTGAATTAAAGAATTCAGAGTTAGCCGCCGAGGATGACTTTATTGATGCGCTTGAGGTAGAGGATGAATAAAATGAGCGGTCCTGGACTTAAAAAAGAGGGTGTAGTTATTTTGCAATCTTTATTAATCGCGTTTTTCTGTGGTCTCGAACTATTAATTCGCAGTGGCGCTGGCATTGTCAGTGGCCTAGCGATCTGTGCATTTCTCTACGGCGGCCTGCGCTTCGGGCGTAAAGGAACAACTTATGTTTCTGTCGTAACTCCACCGCTGGCATTTGCAGCAACCGTTTTAATTTATTTAATTCTCTCAACTGGCATTAAACCAGCGCGCCTTGGCCTTGATTTCGTTGCTGCCCTAACTTCGATTGCGCCTTATTTATTAGTCAGTGCAATCTATGGATGGTTTATCTTCTTAAATGAAAAAGCAAAGACACGCAAGCCAAAAGCCCGAGTTTAAATTACTTTCCAGCAGCCTTTAACTCTTTACGTAACTCTGGTGGAAGTGAGAAGAGCAGCGATTCTTTAGTTGCTTCAACTTCAGTCACATCACCAAAACCGCGTTCTGCCAGCCATGTTAATAAGTCACGAACTAAAATTTCTGGAACAGATGCACCACTTGTTACGCCTATAGTTTCAACACCGACTAGCCACTCTTCGTCGGCTTCGGTTGCATAGTCAATTAAGTAAGCAGCCTTGGCGCCGTACTCTTTAGCAACTTCAACTAAACGAACTGAGTTAGAGGAATTAGTTGAACCAACAACTAAAACTAAATCCGATTGTGGAGCAATTTCTTTAATTGCTACTTGGCGATTCTGGGTGGCATAGCAAATGTCATCTGATGGTGGATTAGCGATATCTGGAAAGCGCTCTTTTAAGATCGCAACTGATTGCATAGTTTCATCAACACTTAGCGTGGTCTGAGTTAGCCAGACTAATTTCTTTCCCGGAGTTGGCTGCATGGTTCGCGCTTCTTCGAGTCCATCAACAATGCGCACTCGGCCCGGAGCTTCACCAGCCGTTCCTTCAACTTCTTCGTGTCCATTATGGCCAATTAATAAAATTTCAGTTTCGTCATCAGCAAATCGTTTTACCTCTTGATGCACTTTTGTAACCAATGGGCAGGTGGCATCGATTGTTTTTAGATTACGCGCAGCTGCTTGTTCGTGAACCGCCGGCGAAACACCATGAGCTGAAAAAACGATGGTGGCTCCCTCTGGGACTTCATCAGTTTCATTTACGAAGATAACTCCACGAGCTTCAAGGGTGGAGACAACGTGCTTGTTATGAACAATCTCTTTACGAACATAAAGTGGTGCGCCGTAGAGTTCCAGCGATTTTTCGACGGTAATAACCGCGCGGTCTACGCCGGCGCAATACCCACGCGGCGCTGCAAGGAGAACTCTCTTAGCCATGTCGGTCATTCTATTAGGCTCATCCCATGTTCGAAACTTCAAGCGAATCCCCCGCACCGGTACGGGTTGTCTCCGAGGCGATCAAGGAATATGTGGATCGCTTGGGGTCAATTTGGATTGAAGGAGAAATTTCAGAGTTAAATGAACGCAGCGGTGGAATGGCATTTATGCGCCTGCGCGATACCTCTGTCGATATGAGTCTTTCGGTGATGTGTCACAAAAGTGTATTAGCCACGGCGCAACCACTGCCACCTAATGCGCGAGTAGTTATTAACGCAAAGGCATCTTGGTTTACAAAAAATGGTTCACTCACAATGTCTGCAAAAGAAATCCGCCAAGTCGGTGTTGGCGAATTACTAGCGCGCTTGGAAGCGCTAAAATCTTTATTGGCGGCAGAAGGTTTATTTTCCGCAGATCGCAAAGTCGGGCTACCAAGATTGCCACGCAAAGTCGGGCTAATTTGTGGACGAAATACCGATGCCGAAAAAGATGTTGTTGAAAATGCGCGCCGCCGCTGGCCCGCAGTTGAATTTGAAATCCGTGAAGTAGTGGTCCAAGGCGCAGCCGCAGTTGTAGAAGTATCTGCCGCCTTACGCGAACTCGAAGCACTGGCTGATGTCGATGTAATTATTATTACTCGCGGTGGTGGATCTTTTGAAGATCTACTCCCTTTTAGTGATGAGAGTTTGGTTCGACTAGCCGCAAGTTGTGAGACTGCCATAGTTAGCGCAATCGGACATGAAAAAGATTCACCACTGCTCGACCTCGTTGCCGATTACCGAGCATCTACTCCAACGGATGCGGCTAAACGTGTGGTTCCAGATATTGCAGAAGAAATTGCTGAGATAAATAAGATCCGCGACCGTATGTATCGCCGTTTACTTTCCACGGTGGAATACGAGCTAAATCAGATTGCTCAATTACGCAACCGCCCAGTGATGAAAGATCCCAGTGTGATGGTTAAAGTCCGCCGCGATGAATTGGTTGGGTTGCGCGATCGTTCGCATCGAGGTTTTAAAGCGCTACTGGATATTGAAAAGAAAGAGATCAAAGGCGTTATTGCGCACCTGCGTTCGCTCTCCCCGCAATCGACCATGGATCGCGGATATTCAGTGGTGCAAAGTGATGATGGAAAAATTGTGCGCGATGCCGCAGCGCTAAAGGCCGGAGCCATTCTGCGAATTCGTGCGGCCAAAGGCGAAGCCCGCGCTAGCGTGCTCAAAGAATAAGTAGAAGCGAGTAGATTTAACCCATGGTCGCAAAAGATGCCCAGAATTCAGATGCCCAGAATTCAGATGTCATGCCCTCTTATGAAGAAGCTCGTGATGAGCTCGCCGAAATTGTTGAATCTCTTGAAGATGGCAGCGCCACGTTAGAGGATTCGCTCAAACTCTGGGAACGTGGCGAAGAGTTAGCCAAGATTTGCCAAGAGTGGCTTGATGGAGCAAAGAAAAAATTAGATGCGGCTAAGAAGCCGGCCGAATAATGTCTCCACAATTTAAATATTCAGATTTATTACCGATTGGTGAAGATACAACAAAGTATCGAAGCTTAGGTAAAGAAGGTGTAAGTGTTATCAAACTTGGAGACCACGAGTTTTTACAAGTTTCACCTGAAGCAATCTCTTCACTGACTGAGATTGCGATTCACGATATTTCACATTACTTACGTGCAGAGCATCTGCAACAACTTTCCAATATTTTGAAGGATCCAGAAGCATCGCCAAATGATCGCTTTGTTGCTCTAGATCTCTTAAAGAATGCCAATATCTCTGCTGGTGGAATATTGCCAATGTGCCAAGACACTGGAACTGCAATTGTGATGGGCAAAAAAGGACAGCATGTCTTAACAACTGCAAAAGATGAAGTCGCCATTTCACAGGGAATTTATGATGCTTTTACTAAGTTAAATCTGCGCTATTCACAGATGGCTCCAGTTACTACTTGGGATGAAAAAAATACTGGTAACAACTTGCCCGCCCAGATAGAAATTTATGCTGATTCTGATCACGCCGATGAATATAACTTTATGTTTATCGCCAAGGGTGGTGGAAGTGCAAATAAATCATTTTTATACCAAGAGACTAAAGCAGTTTTAAATCCCAAATCATTTATGACTTGGTTAGATGAGAAATTACGTTCAATTGGTACCGCAGCTTGTCCTCCGTATCACTTAGCAATTGTTATTGGTGGAACCAGCGCTGAGCACACAGTTAAAACTGCAAAATTAGCGAGTACGAAATATCTTGATTCGCTTCCAACTTCTGGGGATGCTGCAACTGGCCACGGTTTCCGTGATTTAGAACTTGAGAAAGAAGTACTTGAATTAACTCGTAAATTAGGAATCGGCGCCCAGTTTGGTGGCAAGTA
Source organism: Candidatus Nanopelagicales bacterium (assembly GCA_038320375.1). Taxonomy (GTDB): domain Bacteria; phylum Actinomycetota; class Actinomycetes; order Nanopelagicales; family Nanopelagicaceae; genus Planktophila. Next base: position 7,550 of record JBBQEE010000001.1, on the reverse strand, counting down.
CTTCTGCCACGATGTTCGAGTAGTAAGACTTCCGCGTCATGGGGCTTCACTTCCAATTGCTATTGCAGTTTCTTGCTCAGCCGATCGACAGGCAAAGGCAAAAATTACTAAGGATGGAATTTTCCTAGAAGAACTTGAGCGCGATCCAGCACGCTTCTTACCTGAGACAACGGATGAACATCTTGACGATAACGTTGTAAAAATTGATTTAAACCAACCTATGGAACAGGTACGTGCACAGCTTTCTGCGCACCCCGTAAAAACGCGGGTTTCTTTAACTGGAACAATCGTGGTCGCCCGCGATTTAGCGCATGCGCGAATCAAAGCCGCACTTGATGCCGGCCAACCGCTGCCGCAATATCTAAAGGATTACGCGGTTTATTACGCGGGCCCAGCCAAAACTCCCGAGGGTTATGCATCTGGTTCATTTGGCCCAACAACTGCCGGTCGTATGGATTCTTATGTTGATCAATTTCAAGCGGCAGGTGGATCTTTCGTAATGCTCGCCAAAGGTAATCGCTCAAAGGCGGTTACTGATGCGTGCAAAGCCCACGGTGGTTTCTATCTCGGATCAATTGGCGGACCAGCTGCGCGACTTGCTCAAGATTGCATCAAGAAAGTTGAAGTACTTGATTTTGAAGATTTAGGAATGGAAGCTGTCTGGAAAATTGATGTAGTTGATTTTCCAGCATTTATTATTGTGGACGATAAAGGAAATGATTTCTTTGCTACTGTTTTAAAGCCGCTAACAATTGGTAGCCGGCAGTCAGAAGTTTAAAAAGATTTAGTAGTAATTACTGCGCTTGAACTTCGACCATGCTTTACATGGTGAGTCATAGCGAATTGCAATATAACGAAGCCCCCAACGAATCTGCGTAACAGGGTTGGTTCGCCAATCTGTTGAAATCACATCCATGCGACTTGCCGGCAGTGATTGCGGAATTCCGTGAGCGCCAGAAACTTTATTGCGCGCCTTGTAATTCCAGTGGCTTTCCTTCGTCCAAAGACGGTTTAAGCAGCTGTACTGATTATCGCCCCATGAATATTCAGAGAGCGCGATCGCCTTGGCAACTTTCTTGGCTCCCATGATGCTACGAGCAGCTTCAACTTGAAGACTTACTGAGGCAACTAGCGCCATCTGAGAAGCGAAAAGATCTCGCTTTTGATCGAGTTGGGAGTAAAGGGCGGCGCCTTCGGAAAGATCGACTTCGGCTTTTAGCGCCGCTGACTTAGTCAGTTTTAAAGATTGTGGAAGGGCAACACTTGTAGTCATCGGGAAATCCAGACCGTAAGCAGTTGGCTGAACAGATGAAATCAGGATGAAAGAGGCGACCGTTAGCCAGAGGGCGCGTGACTTAAAACGCTGTGTTTGCGTTCTTGAATATGTAGAACTCATCTCTGCCCTCCTCTTCTCTAACCTGTGTCCGTAACCCTGTGTCCGTAACCCTGTGTCCGTAACTCACTGATCTATAAATAGGTTGATGTAATGCAGGGGAATGGCTTAAGAGTGGCAATTTGGGGGTCATGTCGCAAATTAATTCACGCGTGTGGCGTAAATTCTCCGGAAAGTGGCTTCCTGTGGATGAACATAAGTCCTGCTCAGTTAAAGCGAAGTCCCTAATGTCCGAATTGTGACTGTGAGATTTAAAGAAGGGTCTGAGTTAGGAATAAAAAGCCCTAAACCATTGGCCCTTCCAGCATCTCCGTGACCAGCGCCGCGATTGGCGAGCGCTCGCTGCGAGTGAGCGTCACGTGGGCAAAGAGCGGGTGGCCTTTCAGGGTTTCAACGACCGAGACCACGCCGTCATGACGGCCGACTCGCAAGTTATCCCGCTGGGCAACGTCGTGGGTCAGAATTACCCTCGAGCCCTGACCGATTCGCGAGAGAACGGTAAGTAAAACTCCGCGCTCTAGCGACTGGGCCTCATCAACAATCACAAAAGAGTCGTGCAGAGAGCGGCCACGGATATGAGTCAGCGGCAGAACTTCAATCAGCCCGCGCGCCATGACTTCCTCAATTACCGCTTCTGAAACTAGAGCGCCCAAAGTGTCAAAGACCGCCTGCGCCCATGGCGACATTTTCTCGCCTTCCCCGCCGGGCAAGTATCCAAGTTCCTGTCCGCCAACTGGATACAGCGGGCGAAAAATAATAACTTTCTTATGGAGGCGTTTCTCCATCACCGCTTCAAGTCCGGCACAGAGAGCGAGTGCGCTCTTACCCGTCCCAGCGCGACCGCCCAAAGAAACGATTCCGATTTCGTGATCCAGAAGTATGTCCAAGGCAATTCGTTGTTCGGCGCTTCGACCATGCAGACCAAATGCGTTCCGATCACCGCGCACTAATTGCAGCCGTTTATCGGCGGTGACTCGCGCCAGCGCACTTCCCTTTTCAGAGTGCAGAACTACACCAGTGTGAACCGGGAATTGGTGGGCACATTCGTGGTCGGCGCGATCTGCGGCGTAGAGCTCATCAATAATATTGTGGCCAACGCTAATTTCTTCGATACCAGTCCAGCCACTACTCGAAACTAATTCCGCTAAATATTCCTGTGCCTCAACACCCACCGATGATGCTTTAACACGTAGTGGCAAATCCTTAGTAACTAAGACCACTTGCTTTCCATCTGACATTAAATTTTTAGCAATTGCCAAGATGCGTGAATCATTAGTGCCATCGCGCAGAAATCCATGCGGCAGAGTGCTTAAGTCGGTGTGATTGAGTTCCACCGAAAGCGTCCCACCTTCGGGCGTGATGACAAGGGGCCGATCTAGTCGGCCATGAGTGATTCGCAGGTCATCTAGTGATCGCAGCGCCGCCCTCGCAAAGTAGCCAAGTTCCGGATGATCGCGCTTTGTCTCGAGTTCGCCAATAACGGCAATTGGAATTATTACTTCGTGTTCTTCGAATTTCGAGAGCGCATTCGGATCTGCTAACAGAACGCTGGTATCTAGGACGTAAGTTTTTTTCGTGCTTTTCTTCTTACTGGAAGATACTGGAGTAGCCAATGGCTCTCTCGCAATCTATTTATTTTTATCTAGGTGAAATTGCTTCGGACTAGAAAAAGATAGATCGGATCGGCCCTCTTATGGAGTAGCCACGCCATAGCCAATTGTTAATGCTTTGTGAACAAGGTTTTATGAATACTGCTTCACAATTTTGCGTTCGGCGACGAAGGAGGCAACTGGCAGAGTGCCAGCCAAAATCAACCAAAGTATGCGCTTTAACTCCCAGCGGGCTTTGACTGAGAATTGAATAGCGGTCAAAACATAAACGGCGTAAACCCAGCCATGAACAAAGGGAATCCAAGCGACTTTCGCTTTCCAGTCTTCATTATTAAGAAGGTAGGCCACTGGTAAATCGATAAACCATAAAAGTAGCGACATAACACCAGCAGTCAGGGCCATAACTCGGAATCTCTTAATTGCACCATTCATGAGCTGATCTTACGGCGATAAAAGGGTAAGAAGAGAACTATCGCTGCCATGATCCACCAAATCACAACGTATGAAATATGTTGCCAGTAGTACCCAGCCACCTTGGAAATCGGAGCTGCCGCAATTATGCGCTCACGTAGTAATTCACCGGCGCGTGTATTTTCTGATTGAGCCACGATAAATCCATCATATAAATCTAGATCTGTCTGCGAAATAATCACGCTGCTATCGAGACGCGAAATTACTCCGGGAGCACTTTCTACGCGATCTTCATATTGTCGCGGTTGCAGACTCCCAATCAGATCAATTTTTGTAGATATCGCAACTTCAGGGTTTCTTAGACGATCTGCCCAAAGTCCGCGAACTACCAAGATTCCAGATTGCGGGTCAGAGCCATCCACTTGCAATAGCGCAACTTCCCAATCATTGACCTTGCCAGATGAGTCTTTCTGAAATGGCGCCTTGTAATTTGCAATATAAAAACCGCTAAGTGAAACGCTCTTATTTACTTCACGTGAATCAAGTGAAATTAGAGGTTCAGTCACTTCTCCAAGTGAATAAACTTTTGGATCAATTATTTTGGCTGCTGCGTTTAATTCATTAACATCACCAGCGCGATCAAGCTGCCAATTTCCTAGCCCAACGAAAATTAAAGCCAATAAAATTACGCCGAGCCCTTGAAAAGTTTTTTTAATTATCAGGGGTATTTTCATCATTCCGCGGGTTCATGCGCATAAAGCGCTTATAGAAACTGCGCAATAAGAACGCCACCGAAATACAGAGAATCAGTACCGTGAGCGAACCCGCCCAACCCTTATCAACAGCTTCTTGCATGCGATAATCATGCCATGCATCCGTCGGGAGAGTTCAACTACGAGCAGCGATACGGCCGCTCTGGTCAAAAGCGATGGCTCCCTTATGCGATTGCTTTTGCGATTGCCGGAATTACATGGAGTTTATGGGCTGGTCTTTATCACTCAAATCCGGCAATTCGTAGTCAAATAATTTCATTTGATGTCACTGGTGAAAAAGAAATATCAATTCGCTACTCCATCGAACGAACCGACCCTTCGCAAGTTATTATTTGCACTTTAACGGCGATGGATTTTGATAAGAATGTAGTGGGCCAAATTGATGACACGATCGCTGCAGGAAGCGAGCGAAGTGAACAAATAACAATAATCCCCGCTCGGATTACGCCAGTTACAGCCAGTATTACCCGTTGTCGCGCCGAGTAAGCCCTTCATATACCGTTAGCCCTTATGAGCACTTCACAAACTTGGTTAACCCAAGAAGCCGCCGATCGTTTGCAGGCAGAGCTTGCTCATCTGGAAACAGATGGTCGTAAAGAAATCACAGCAAAGATCGAAGCAGCGCGCGCTGAAGGCGACTTAAAAGAAAATGGTGGATATCACGCCGCTCGCGATGAGCAAGGCAAAATGGAAGCGCGAATTCGCCAATTAAAACAAATGTTAGAAAACGCGCACATTGGAACACCTCCTGTTTCTGAGGATGGAGTCGTTGGTCCCGGAATGGTTATCACTGCAATCATCGCTGGTGATGAAGAAAAATTCTTGCTTGGCTCCCGCGAAATAGCATCAGGTGATTTATCTGTTTATAGCGAAAAATCTCCACTTGGCGCAGCAGTTATGGGAGCAAAAATTGGAGATTCTGTTTCTTATACAGCACCAAATGGTAAAGAAATTAAAGTCGAAATTAAGGGCGCTACTTATTATTAATCAGTAGTTAGTAAGTGGCGCGTCCGCCAGAGGCATCAAAAGTAAATCCTGTTGTAAATGAACAAGCCTTAGATGACATAAAAGAAACAATCTCAGCAACTGCTTCTGGTTGACCAACGCGTCCCATTGGAATTCGCCCAATCATATATTTTAAAGTTTCTTCACTCGTATTTGAATTTATCGGTGTACTGATTACTGCAGGAGCAAGTGAATTGATAAGAATTCCCATCGGTGCCACCTCTTTTGCAACGCCTTTTACAAAACCGATCATTCCTGCCTTCGAAGTGTGAGGCGGGGATCGATATGGATTTTAGGGCCATCACCAGCACCGTATGGGCGTATTCCCATAAACACATCATGAACTTGCTCTAGTGAAACTGTCGCTGCGATGAGTGGAGTTGGATCTACTTCACCGCGAGAAAATATTTCAATTGCACCTTTTAGCCCAGGGGAAGCGGAGAGAATTCCTACTGCAGTTACATCTTTCAGAGCGATGTCACGCGAGTCGACCAAACTTGGTTCACCCGAAATTCCAATATAAACAACTCTTCCACCTGGTTCTACTGCTTGCACCGCGTTATGAGGAATTGATTTGTGATTAGTTGCATCAATAACTCCATCGAATCCATTTCGCGGTTTTAGGACTTCAGTACTCGTATTTTTAATTCCAATTTTATGAGCTAGGGCAATTGTTCGATCATTGCGTCCAACAAGATGAACATTTGCACCAGCAGCTTGCGCCAAGAGTGCAGCAAGCAAGCCAATGGTTCCAGTTCCGTAAATTAGTATTTCTTTTCCGGGGCCAGCAAGTGAAGCTTCAACAGCGCGCAGCGCGTTACCAGCAGGTTCAACTAAGGCACCTACGGCATCATTAATTGAATCTGGAAGTGCATAAAGGGCGGTTTCTGGAACAAGTAACTTCTCTGCACACGCCCCCGGCCAACCACGGCGGACACCAATTTCATAACGATCATGACACAGGTGTTGACGACCCGAAAGACAGCGATAACATTTTTGGCAACCCAACATAGTGTCACCTGTAACTCGCTGGCCTAACCATTTTTCATTTACACCTTTACCAATTGTAGTAACAACACCACTCCACTCGTGGCCAATCTGAACCGGATATTTTTCATCATTACTGTGCAGATAAACCATTTCACCTGTAAAGAATTCTTGATCTGTTCCACAAATTCCTACACGGCTGACATCAACAACAACTTGATTTTCACCAGCAGTGGGTTCAGCAACTTCTTGAACGCCCGAATTATTGGGAGAAGTGATCACGAACGCTCTCATAGTTGGACTATACCTTCGTTATTCTTTAATTGGCTGAGCGCTTATATTTTCTAACACTGATCGGAATAAAGATAGCCATGAAGATAATCATGTAGAAAAATGAAGTAATGAGTGGGTTTTCACTTGGAAATGAACCCGCTGTTGCTCCGAATTGATTCTCTAGACCAAAGAGTTCGCGACAGGCCGCCACCATCGTTGAGACTGGATTCCACTCTGCGAAGTACTGAAGCGCACGCGGCATTCCGGTTGTTGGTGCAAAAGCATTTGATAAGAAGGTCAATGGAAAAGTCACGATAAAGCTAACGTTCTGAACTACCCGCGCATCTGATGCTGAAAGTCCAACATAAATACCAACCCAAGAAAGCGCGTAACCAAAGAGCAAAAGAAAAAGAAAACCAATTCCAACACTGAGTACTCCAGAAGTTGGACGCCATCCGACTACATATCCTGCAATTCCCATAACAGCGAGTACAACAATATTTAGAAGTGAATCACCTAATGTGCGGCCCATGACAAGTGCTGATTGCGAAATAGGAAGTGATCTAAAGCGATCGATTAAACCCTTTTTCATATCTTCGGCAAGACCAGATGCGGTACCTGCCAAGGTAAAGGCAACAGTCTGCACAAAGATTCCAGGCATCAAAAGTTGAACGTAACCACCAGGTTGTTCGGTTGAAATAGATCCACCAAAAACAAAACGAAATAAAAGCACAAACATCACTGGCTGAATCGTTGAGAAAATTAGGACTTCAGGTACCCGAGTGAGTAACCGCAACTGGCGCTGCGTAATAATCATTGTGTCTTGGAATGCGCTCACTTCTTTGCCTTCTTTCTGCGGCCAGACTTTTCAACTTCTTCAGTCACAGTCTCTTCGGCAGCGTGTCCAGTTAGGGATAGGAAAACATCATCAAGTGATGGGCGTTTCAACCCAACATCTAGCGGGCGAATTTTTTCGTCATCAAGTGCTCGCAGAGTTTCGATTAAAGCAGTTGCCCCGGTTGAAACTGGCGCTGAGATCATTCTCAAACCTTCATCAAGGGTCGCTTTATTTCCACTAATTCTCGCAACAACTTCCAT